>JAPPKT010000267.1 GCA_028819675.1 Caldilineaceae bacterium
TGCCCATGACCTCGCCGGTCATCTTCTTTGTCTTCCTGACCGGCATGATCGGCACCTTCCAGGTATTTACGGTGGCCTTTGTAACCACCAATGGCGGGCCGGGCGAGGCCAGTCTGTTCTATCTGCTCTACCTGTACCGCACCGGTTGGGAATATCTGCAAATGGGGTATGCGGCGGCGATGGCCTGGCTGCTCTTTGTAATCCTGCTGGTGATCACACTGCTTTCGCTGCGTATATCGCGCACAACGGTCTTCTATGAGGGCGCGCAGGAATAACACATGTCTGATTCAGGAAGTGCGCAAGCTGGAGGAGCGCTGGTACAACCGCCGCCTGAGATGGGCGGGGCCTGGATGCGCCGCCAGCAGATGGGGCAACGTCTGCTCGGCAGGACCTTCTTGTACCTGGTGCTGGCCGTCCTGACAGTTGTCCTCGTCGCTCCTCTGGTCTGGATGGTGAGCGCCTCGTTTAAGCCGGAGGGCTATGTCTTCGAGTATCCGCCGCGGCTGATCGCTGAACAGGTCCAGTGGTGGAACTACGTGGAGGCGTGGAACCAGTTTCCGTTCTGGCGCTCTCTGCGCAACACGATGACAATTACCATAGGGGTGGAGGCCGGGCGTCTGCTGAGCGCCAGCCTGACCGCCTATGTCTTTGCCAGGCTGCGCTTCCCGGGCCGCAATGCCCTCTTTCTGCTGGTGCTGAGCACGATGATGATCCCCTATCATGTGGTGCTGATCCCGCAGTATATCCTGTTTCGGGAATTGGCTTGGTTGGACTCATTCAAGCCGCTGATTGTGCCCCATTTTTTCGGCGGGGGCGCATTTTTCATCTTCCTGTTGCGACAGTTCTTTATGACCATCCCGCGCGACTACGACGACGCCGCGCGTATTGACGGCGCCGGGACCTTCGCCATACTGTGGCGGATCATTTTGCCGATGTCGAAACCGGCGTTGGCCACGGTCGCGATCTTCACCTTTATGGCCGAGTGGAATGATTTTCTGGCGCCCTTGATCTATCTGAACTCGCAGGAGAAGTACACCCTGGCGATCGCGATCCGGCAATGGCAGCAGGTGGCGGTGTGGGGCGCGGGCGCCTACGTGCCGCCGACGTGGAACGCAATCATGGCGATGGCGACCGTGCTGACGATCCCACCCGTGGTCCTTTTCTTTTTCACCCAACGCTATTTCATCCAGGGCGTCGTGATCAGCGGTATCAAAGGATGACGCAGGTGTTAGCGGCCACTTGATACCTTGACGGCACCGGTTATCGCAGTCAGTGACCAAGCCCGCGATCTTCTGTCTGGCTGCATCAATTTGGAACTTGCCGCTAACCGGGCGTTTGACGAAGCAAATCTCAAGGTGAACGCATACGAAATGAGGAGACGCATAAATGGCGGTTAAGGTTGGGACCGGGCCCGACTCGTGGGGTATCTGGTTCCCGAGTGATCCCTTGCAGACTCCGTGGCATCGTTTTCTCGATGAGGCCGCCGAAGCCGGTTATGAATGGATCGAACTGGGGCCTTACGGTTATCTTCCCACTGATCTGCCCACTCTGCGCCGCGAGTTGGACGGCCGCGGCCTCAGGGTGGCGGGAACGTTCGCCATGGAGAGCCTTGAAGTTCCGGAGAAGTGGCCGGAGTTGGAGCGGCAGGTGCTGGGCGCGGGTGAACAATTGGTGGAGTTGGGCGCCCGTTTCCTCGTGCTGATCGACGGCATGTACTCCGACCTGAAAACGGGCGAACAGGTGGAGCCGGCCGAGCTGGACGGCGACGCCTGGAAACGGTTGATCGATACGACGCACAGAGTGGCCGATATCGCCCGCGACCGGTTTGGCCTGCAGCTGGTGTTCCATCCCCATGCCGAATCGCACGTCGAGTATACGCAGCAGATCGAGACATTCCTGGCGCAGACCGACCCGGAACGGGTGGGGTTATGTCTCGATGTGGGGCATCATGCCTATCGCGGCGGCGATGCCGTCGAGTTTATGCGCCAGCATCACGAGCGCATCCCCTATCTGCACATCAAAAGCGTCGACCGCGCCGTGCAGCAGCAGGTCGAGGCCTCCGGAGTCTCGTTCGCCGAAGCGGTCAGGATGGATATGTTCGTCGAGCCGGCCCTGGGGTTCGTTGACTTCCTGGCCTTCCGCGACGTGCTGCGCAATATCGGTTTTGACGGTTGGGCGGTGGTCGAGCAGGATATGTACCCCGCGCCCTTCGACAAGCCCCTGCCGATTGCCAAAAGGACGCGCGCCTACTTGCGCGATATCGGGATCGGATAATCGGACAAAGAACAGCTGGCGCACACCAGGAGGGAATGGCGCGAAATGTTGACTACCGAACAGATAGCCCACTTTGAGACCTTTGGCTTCGTCGTCAGGCGGCAGTGCTTCTCCGCCACCGAAATCGCGGAGATCAGCAGCGCCTTCGACGACGTGCTGACCGCGGACCGCAAGGGGCAGCCCTTCGATGGGGCGGCGCGGCAGGCGGTGCTCGGCTTCATCGAGAAGCGGCCGCTGCTGTCCGGCCTCGCCGAGGATGATCGCATCTACCAGCCTCTGGAGCAGTTGCTCGGCCCCGGCTTCGTCTGGATCGGGTCCGACGGCAACCTCTACGTCGGCGACACCAGCTGGCATCCCGACGGCTCGGTTCTTGACTATGGGCGCATAAAGGTCGCCTTCTACCTCGACCGGGTGACCAAGGACACCGGCTGCCTGCGGGTGATCCCCGGTTCGCACCAACTGCCCTTGCACGCCGCGCTCGACCCGCTCCTGGGGCAGCGCGCCGATTCCAACCACAGGCCGTTCGATACGGACGGCCCCGGCGTGCCCAGTTTTCCGCTCGAGTCCCAGCCCGGCGATGTCGTCTTCTTCAACCAGAACCTGTGGCATGCCGCCTTCGGCGGGAAGACGGGGCGGCGCATGTTCACCATGAACTTCGGCGCGCAGCCGTCAAAGGATGAGCACATCGACTTTCTGAAACGGGTCTACCAAAGCAACCTCAAGCATGTGGAGAACATGCAGTATACGCAATCGGCCCGCGTCTACGAAGATGCCTTCCTCTACAGCGAACAGCCGCGCATCAAGGGCATGGTGGGCAAGCTGGTGGAGCTGGGTTTCAAATGATGGGCAGGGCGGGCGGTGCCGCACACTGAGCGTGTCATGCAACCTGCGCCAGGTGCCATCGTCCCGCCGCTTCCCCAAGTAGGTGTAGACGCCCTGCCGCGGCGGAAAGCCGCCTGGCAGCATCCGTCACTGCATGCCCCCTGAAGTCAGGTCGAGTATTGCATCAACCACCACACGCATATCCAGGCTGCGGAGTCGTCATCCCGCAAATCCCACTTCGTTCAAACCTCACCAAGCCCCGCCCCAATCCTATTGACCTCGGCAACGACCTCATCCGCCTCCTCCGTCCCGTGCTCCACACAGAACAGCGCATCCTCCAGCAAAAACAGGCAATCGGCATAGAAACGAACGCGCTCCCAGCACTGGTCCATCAGCGGATAGACCTTTGCGCAACGCCGCAAAAACGCATCTCCGAAGCAGACGCGCAGCCCCGCAAAGTCCACGGCCGGGTCGCCGATTCCGGCATGCCCGAAATCGATCATGCCCACCACCCGCCGCGCCTCCGCGCTGTACAGTGTATTGCTCGACCCAAAGTCACCGTGCCGCAGCACGTTACTGAAAGCGAACCGCTCCTCGTCCCCCAGAAAAGCGTCAAACTGCTCTGTCGTCCACGCCCGCGCCTCCACCGTCAGCCGCGGGAACACGACCTGCTCGAACTGGCCCAGCATCTCCCGCAACGCAGCCGGCGAGTCGGACGGCTCCTGCGGAATATCGACCGTTTCAGTCGGAACTGCGTGCAGCGCCTGCAAAAACGACCCAATATCCGCAGCCAGGCGGTCGACCGTTCCCTCATCACCGATCCGCCTGAAATCCTCCGGCCACAGCGGACTGCCCGGCAGCTTGCGATAACCCACAAACGCCCGCCCCACCTCGTCGTCCGGATTGAGGTAAATGTACTCCGGCGTCGCCAGCGGCACCCGCTGCCGCACCGCCCTCAAGATCGCCTCCTCCCGTCGCAGCCTCTTAACACCCGCCGCAAACTTCGGAAATCGAAAAATCAGCTCCCCATTGACCAGAATCAGCTCATCATTCTGCCCCGCCCGAAACAGCTCAACCCTCTCCAACCCCAACCCCGGACAAACCGCCTCAATACTCTCCCTGAACCCCTCCAACCCGTCTCCCACTCTTCCCCCTCAAAGAAATCTCTGCCCTCAACGGACTAACCACTACCAACCCCTCGCGCACCAGTGATGTCACTGACCCCTAACCACTGACCCCTAACCACTAACCACTGACCACTGACCACTGACTACTGACTACTGCCTACTGCCTACTGCCTACTGCCTACTGACTACTGCAGTTCTCAACGCCTCTATACTCGTCACCGGCAGCCTGCACACATAATTCTCGCACACATACGCCGCCGGCTGACCCTCTACCAGCGACCGGCCCTCCAACAGCGGCAGCGGACTCTCTTCCCCCGGCTCCTTCAACGCCAGCACACTGTGCGGCAGATAGTGCCGCCGCACCTCCTGCAACAACAGCTGCGTACGCGGGTCCGCGAGCTCGCCCACCACCGCAATCTCCTGGCTGGGGCTGAGCAGCTCATCGAGCGCACTCAGCAGTCGCCCAAACCCGGTCGGCTGCTGCGCCATCGCCGAAGCCATGATCTGGAAAATGCGTGCCGCTTCACTCCGGTACGTGTCGTTCCCCGTCAACTTCGCCAGCCGCAACAGCAGCTCTGCCGCCATCGAATTCCCGCTCGGAATCGCGTTGTCAATGAAGTCCTTGCGCCGCACCACCAGCTCCTCATGCGCAATGCCCGTCTGAAAAAAACCGCCCCCCGCCTCATCCGCAAACTGGCCCCGCATTATCTGCGTCAGGCGCACCGCCTCCGCCAGCCACCGCAGCTCGAACGTCGCCTCGTATAGCGCCACAAGGCCCCGTCCGAACGCAGCGTAATCCTCCAGATACGCGTTGAACCGCGCCCGCCCGTCCTTGTAGCTGCGGAACAGGAAACCGTTCTCCTGGCTCATCTCCGCCACAATGAAACTTGCCGCGGCCCTCGCAGCCTCCAGCGCGTCCGCCCGACCGAAAACCACCCCGACGTCGGCCATAGCATGGATCATCAGACCGTTCCATTCCGTCAGGACCTTATCGTCCCGCTCCGGTTTAACCCGCTTTTCCCGCGTCAAAAACAGCTTCTGCTTCGCCGCCGCCAGCCGTTCCGCAACCGCTTCGGCCTTCGCGCCCGTCTGCTCCGCAATCTCGGCCGCCGTCCGCTTGACGTTCAGTATCGTCTTGCCCTCGAAATTGCCCGCCGGCGTCACCCCGTACGCCCCGCCCAACAGCTCCGCCTCCTCCTTGCCCAGGACCGCCTCGATCTCCTCCTTTGTCCAGACGAAAAACTTGCCCTCTTCCCCCTCACTGTCCGCATCCTGCGCGCTGTAGAACCCCCCCTCTGGCGCCGTCATCTCCCGCAGCACATAATCGACCGTCTCCTCAACCACCTGGCGATACTCCGGCCGCCTGTTGATCTGCCACGCGTGCAGATACGCCCGCAGCAGCTGCGCGTTGTCGTACAGCATCTTCTCAAAATGCGGCACCAGCCAGATCCTGTCCACGCTGTAGCGGTGAAACCCCCCGCCCAGATGGTCGTAGATCCCGCCCGCCGCCATCTGTTCCAGCGTATGCTCGGCGATATGCAGCACGTCGGCATCCCCGCCCCGCCGGTACTGGCTCATCGCAAACTCCAGCGTCATCGGCTGCGGAAACTTGGGCTGGTCGCCAAAACCGCCGTACTGCTCGTCAAAATACTGCAGCAACCTTGCAGTCGCCTCGCTCAGGACCTCCTCACCCGGCGCGTCGCCGCTCGCAGACAGGCTGCCCGTCCGCCCGATCGCCTCCGTCAACCGCTGCGCCTGCTCCTCCAGGTCCCCCCGCCGGTTCCTGTACGCGTCCGCCACCGCCAGCAACAGCTGCGGAAACGACGGTATGCCGTAACGCGGCTGCGGCGGAAAATACGTCCCACCGTAAAAGGGCCTGCCCGCCGGCGTCAGAAAAACGCTCATCGGCCAGCCGCCGCTCCCCGTCATCGCCTGCACCGCATCCATGTAGATCGCGTCCAGGTCCGGGCGCTCCTCCCGGTCCACCTTCACGTTGACGAAATTGGCATTCATCAACTCCGCCGTCTGCTCGTTCTCAAAGCTCTCCCGCTCCATCACATGACACCAATGGCACGCGCTGTAGCCGATGCTCAGAAAGATCGGCCTGTCCTCCGCCCGCGCCTTCTCCAGCGCCTCCTCCCCCCACGGGTACCAGTCCACCGGATTGTGGGCGTGCTGCAGCAGATAGGGCGACGTCTCATCCGCCAGCCGGTTGGAATGCGTCGGCGTTTCTGTACTGGTCATGGTGATTCCTCCGGCGCAGCCGCGCCGCAAATTGTGGATGGGCGTGAATTGGTTCTGCGCGAACGGTGCGAACTGTCCTCTGCCGGCTCCGCACGTGGGCGCTATGACTTCCGCCAAACGCACAGCCCGTTCAACGCCGCGCTGAATTCAAGGGGGGCTCCCGCCATTATAACGGAATGCCAAAAGCCGCGCCGAATCCCCCCTCGTAGGTTTGCATGCCTGCATCCCAAAACGAGGACAAACTCTCCTACTACTCCGGCAACAACCAAGCCACGGTCAGTTCCCATTCCATTTCCCGCCAGAATTAGCGCCGTCTCTGACCCCTAACCCCTGTCCCCTGGCTCCTGCAGTTTTGGGCGGTCGGGCCGATTAGGCCCGCCCAATTGGGGGGGGGGGGGGCGCGGCCCCCCCCCGCCCCCCCCACCCCCCCCCCCCCCCCCACCCCCAAAAAAACACACCCCCCCCCCCCCCCCTCTTTTTTGGGGGGGGGGGCCTTTTGCCCCCCCCCTTGGGGGGGGGGCCCCCCCCCCCCAACGCCCCCCCTCCGACCACACGCCTCATCGACCGGGTGTCGCCATTGGTAGCAGGTCTCTAATCGAACGAGTTTCGCAAACCCACTTCCCTCCAGTCCCCTAGCCTATCTCACTCAGCCAATACCGCGGCAGTCTCTCCTCACGCCTCTCCACCCTCTCCTCGCCCTTGTACCTGCCCTGTGCCCCGCTAAGAGGCGGAACACAATATCGCCTATCCCCGCCCATTCCCCGCCTGACCCTTTTCGCCCCAAAACCGGCACCCACCCCTGGAAGGTCTGCACGAGTGCATCCCAAAATGGCGACGAACTTTCATATTCCTCATACCGCAACACAGGCACGTCCCGACCGTCTAAGCTCTGAGGCAGGAGATGCGCCGCCTCTAACCACTAACCACTGACTACTGACTACTGACTACGGACTACGGACTACTGACTACTGACTACTGACTACTGACCACTGACCACTGACCACTGACTACTGACTACTGACTACTGCAGTCCCGGTTTGCATAAGCTTGTTGACAGCAACCGATCAGAATGCTACCATGCTCCTGCTCCCCCGGCCTGTACGATGTGACCTGTGTCTCTGTCACGCAGGATTCCGACGCAAGGTTTTCCTCCGCGAAAGACTGTGCAGTAGTTCCATCTTCGGCTGCTGCATTTCGGGGTGCCATAAACTCTATCGACCGGATTCGTTTGAGCGATTCCGGTCCGGGGTCCATTCATGAGGTGGGGCTCCGCAATACCAAATTACAGGGGATTCTAGAATGAAAAATAAGAAACTCTCACTCCTGGCAGCGCTCCTGATCGCCGCAATGGTCCTGGCAGCCTGCCCCCAACCCACGCCCGTTGTCGAAACCGTGAGGGAGACCGTTATCGTCACCCAGGTCGTCACCGAGACCGAAGAGGTGGTCGTGACGCCCACTCCCGTGCCTCCCGTCCAGGGCGGTGTCTGGGTCGAGGGCTCCAGCGCAGACGCTACTATCCTCAACCCCATCCTGGCCTCCGACAGCGCCAGCTTCGACGTCCTCGGCTGGTTCTTCCCCAGCCTCCTCGGCCAGGACCCCTTCAGCGGCGCCATCGTCCCCACCGAGATGGCCAGTAGCTGGGATGTCTCCGAGGACGGTCTGATTTGGACCTTCCACCTCCAGGACGGCGTCATGTGGTCCGACGGCGAGCAGGTCACCGCCGACGACTTCAAATTCACCTATGACGCCATCGGCAGCGATCTTGTCGAGACCCCGCGCAAGGCCAACCTCGACAACATCGAAAGCATCGAGGTCCTCGATCCCCTCACCATCCAGGTCACCTACGGCGAAGTAAAATGCGACGCCCTCAACAACCTCGGCCTGGGCTGGCTGCCAAGCCACCTCTACGCCGAAGACTACAGCGATGTCATGGATAGCCCCCTCAACCAGGAGCCAACCGTCAGCGCCGGCCCCTTCATCTTCAACGAATGGATCCGCGACGATAACTCTACCGTTCTGCGCAACGACAACTACTGGAAGGGCGCGCCCAACATGGACGGTTGGATCTACAAGATCGTCCCCGACCCCGGCGCCCGCCTCGCACAACTCCAGACCGGTGAACTGGACCTCATCGGCGTCCAGCCCGAGCAGCTGACCACCGTCCAGCTCGATGCCAATCTGAACCTGCACAAGTTCCAGGACGACGGCTACAGCTACATCGGCCTCAACCAGGCCAACCCCGCCAACCCGCAGGCTGGTCAGGACGAAGATGGCAACCTCGTCGAACAGGACCCCCATCCAATCCTCAGCGATCTGGCCGTACGTCAGGCCATCGCCCACGCGCTCGACTACGACGCCATCATCAGCAAGGTCTACCTCGGCCAGGGCTATCAGATCGCCTCCAACGTTCTGCCCGCCGTCGGCTGGGCCCACGACCCTTCCCTCCAGCCCTATGCCTTCGACACCGATATAGCCGCCCAGATTCTTGACGACGCCGGCTGGACCGATAGCGACGGCGACGGCGTGCGCGAATGCAACGGCTGCGCCACCGCCGAAGCAGGCGCCACCCTCACAATCCGGCTGCAGACCAATGCCGGCAACACCACCCGTGAAGACCTCGGCGCCCTCGTCCAGGATCAGCTCAACGGCATCGGTTTCGACATCCAGTTCGAAGCCATCGAGTTCGGTACCCTCGTCGGCGAACTCCTCGGCCAGACCTTCGACATGGTCATCATCGGCTGGACCGGCCTCGGCACCGACCCCAACGATGACTCCTTCTGGCACTCCAAGTTCGACACGCCCGGCAGCGGCTTCAACTTCGTCAGCTACCAGAACGCCCGCATCGACGAGCTCCTGGAGCAGGCCGTCAGCGTTCCCGGCTGTGCCACCGACGATCGGGCCCCCTTCTACCATGAAATTCAGAAGATCATCCACGACGACATCCCCTACGTCTTCGTGACCGGCTCCGTCGGCAACGTCGGCTACTCAAAGAAGTTCAACGGCACCAACCCCGGCCCGTGGAGCTTCTACCACAATATCGAGACCTGGTCGCTGGCTGAGTAGACCGGTACAACGCTTTCCGGAAGAATTCGGGGCCTGTCTGACAGGCCCCGAAGGAGATCTGACCAATCCGCCACCGCTCGCTCCCTGCGGGCGCTGGCGGATTCGCACCTATATATATGTCGCCTCCGCCTGACCGCATAGGCGGATCGAAAGACCGGTTCAGTTCATGGCCCGCTACGTAATCCGTCGCCTCCTGCAGGCAATTCCCACTCTTCTGGGCGTCAGCCTCATCAGCTTCGTGCTTGTCTACAACTCCCCCGGTGATCCAATTCTCATCCGTACCTTCGATCCCAACATAACCCAGGAAACCCGGGAAATCCTGCGCAGACAACTCGGACTGGATCAACACTGGGCCCTGCAATACATTAGTTGGTTAACGGGGATCACTTTGCGAAGCGGCGACGTGGTCGAAGAGTTTACCCGCCAGGACATCAACTGTAACTACGTTGCCGGTCTGAATGCCACCTTCTGTGATAGCGGCGGTGGCGTCCTCAGGGGTAACCTGGGCACCAGCATCGCCACCAATCAGCCCGTCTGGGAGCGGATGGTTGAGCGCATGCCGGCGACCTTTGAGTTGAGCGTCTCCGCGCTCCTGGTCTCATTGCTCCTTGGCGTGCCGTTGGGCGTCCTCAGCGCCGTTCGGCAGGCATCGCTCTTCGACGGTTCTGTGCGCGTGCTCGCAGTTGTTGGCAATGCCGTGCCTTCCTTTTGGTTAGGCCTGATGCTCATCTTTTACTTCGGCGTTGCTTTGGGTTGGCTACCCACCGGCGGCAGGCGCACCGTTTCCCTCACCAACGAGTTCGACTTGGTGGACCGGATCAGTCACCTGATTCTGCCGACGATTATTCTGGCATTTGGGGGTATTGCTGGCATCAGTCGCTTTATGCGCACAGAGACACTGGAAGTGATCCGTACCGATTACATCCGCATGGCCAAGGCCAAAGGCGTGGCCGCAAGACGCGTCTGGTTCGTCCACGCCCTTCGCAATGCCCTCATTCCTTTGATGACCATTCTTGGTCCCACCATATTTGGCGTTCTTACCGGAGCCGTTATCGTCGAAACAATCTTCTCCTGGCCGGGTATGGGGCGCATGACCTTCAGCGCGGCAGTGCAACGGGACTACCCGACAGTTTTAGGCGCGGTCATGTTTTTCTCACTGCTGACGATTCTCGGTAACCTGCTTTCCGATGTCCTGTACGGCGTCGTCGACCCCCGCGTACGGCTCTAGCTATGAGAATGGTGCTGTAGTCATGACGGTAGCCCAGGCAGACAGTTCGACGCTGACCTCTCTGGCAGCCGAAACACAGTTGCAGCGCAAGCCCCGCACGTACTGGAGCATGGCGCTCCAATCCCTGCGACGCGATCCGGTTACTCTCGTGGCAATCGGGTTTCTTGTGATTATGGCTCTCCTCTCTCTGCTCGCCCCCGTTATTGCGGGAGGTATCGGCATCGGACCGAATGATACCAACCCAGACAATGCTTTCCAGCAACCCTACTTAGGACCGTATATCCAGTGGCGCACAGGCCTGGACCCAATTCGCGCCCCCCTCATGCTGGGCAAGTCCGGCGGTGTCCCTCACTGGCTCGGAACCGATCAGCTCGGCCGCGATCAGTTTGTGCGCCTTCTCTACGGAGGCCGGGTCAGTCTTGGTATCGCTTTTGCCGCTACCGTCCTCATTCTGATTTTAGGCGTGACGGTTGGCACGGTTGCCGGCTTCTTCGGCGGTGTCGTTGACGATTTCATCATGTGGTTTATCAATACCTTTGTCTCCATTCCAGGTATCTATCTCTTGATTATCGTTACCGCAATGTTTAAGCCCAATCCCGTCACCCTGACCATCTTTTTGGGTCTGTTCGGTTGGTTTGGCACCGCCCGCCTGATTCGCGGCAATGTATTCAAAGTGCGGGCCCTCGACTTTGTCCTCGCTGCCCGCTCTGTCGGCACACGCAATGCCCGCATTATGCTGCAGCATGTCATCCCCAACAGCATGCCAATTATCATTGTGAACGCCGCGATTGACATCGGCGTCCTCATTCTCGTCGAATCCGCACTCAGTTTTTTGGGATTGGGCATACAGCCACCTACCTCCACATGGGGTAACATGCTCAACAGAGCAAACAACTTTCTCTTCCTCCGTGACCCCGAAACGGAGGCTTACGTGGCCCTGCATCTGCTCGTCGGCCCTGGCCTGCTCATCACACTCACGGTCCTGGCCCTCTATCTCATCGGCGACGGACTGCGCGACGCTCTCGACCCGATGATGAA
>JAPPKT010000614.1 GCA_028819675.1 Caldilineaceae bacterium
GACACCTTCGATTAGGCACCTGTTACCAATATCGACACCCGGTCGATGAGGCATGGCCTGGTTTAGGGGGGGCGTTGAGGGGGCGGAGCCCCCGCACAAGGGAGGGCCGACTAGGCCCGACCGCCCAAAACTGCAGGGGCTAGGGGACAGGGGTTAGGGGTCAGGGGCGGCGCTTATTCTGGCGGAAACTGGAATGGGAACTGACCGCGGCTTGGTTGCCTCCAGAGGTATGCGACTGTTCACCTTTATTTTGGGATGCACGCCTCTCGACGAGATGCATTGACAACCGCCTATGCCTATGCAACAATCAGATTGAGATTGCAGGCGTCGCATGCTGGCGTGGCCTCGGTTTCCTCTCGTATTGCATTGGGAAGATGATGGGCGTCAAGACACCAGATTGGGTTAAGCACGCAGTTTTCTATCAGATCTTTCCGGACCGGTTCAGTCGCAGCCCCCGTTTGCAGCACCCTCCCGGAATCCAGTTCAAACCCTGGGGTGCACCGCCATCGGAACAGGGCTTCCAGGGCGGCGATCTTCTGGGAATCGTTGACCGCCTGGACTATCTGGAGGATTTGGGTGTAAACGCCCTCTACCTGAACCCGATCTTCAGCTCGGCCTCGAATCACCGTTACCACACTTTTGACTACATGACGATAGACCCGCTGTTGGGCGGGAATGCCGCGTTTCGGGAGTTGTTGGACAGGGCGCATGAACGGGACATACGGGTCGTAATTGACGGCGTATTCAACCACTGCGGACGCGGCTTCTGGCCGTTCCACCACATCCTGGAAGCCGGTAAGAGATCCCCTTATTTTGACTGGTTCCGTGTGAAGGGCTGGCCGCTGCGCCCCTATCACAGTAACGAGCAACAGCCCCACAATTACGCGGCCTGGTGGAATCTGCCCGCCTTGCCAAAGCTGAACACCGTCAATCCCGGCATGAGGCGCTATTTGCTGGAGGTTGCTCGACACTGGATCGAGTTCGGCGCAGACGGTTGGCGGTTGGACGTACCGGAGGAAATCGACGATCCGCCCTTCTGGCGGGAGTTCCGCCGTGTAGTGAAGAAGTCCAATGCCGACGCCTACACAGTTGGGGAGATCTGGCATGAGGCCGAGGAATGGCTGCAGGGAGACCGCTTTGACGCTGTCATGAACTATGTTTTAAGCCGCGCTGCCTACGGTTATTTCGGCGCGGAGACGGTGCCGCGCGACTACCGGCCCGGGGGCTATGCGATCGAGAAGCTGGATACGCTGGCGTTTGCGGCCGCGATCGAGCGGATGCTGGAACGCTATGACTGGCAAGTCGTGACCGCACAGTTCAACCTGTTGAACAGCCACGATACGGCGCGCAATTTGTGGGCTCTGGACGGAGATGCCAGCGGTGTGCGACTTTGCCTTCTGCTTCAGATGACGCTGCCCGGTGCGCCGTGCATCTACTACGGCGAAGAGATCGGCATGAACGGGGGCCCGGACCCGGGCTGCCGCGGGGCTTTCCCTTGGGATGAGAAAGAAAGCTGGGACGGCGAGATGCTCAGCTTCTACCGTCAGGCGATTGCTCTGCGGCACAGCCACTCTGCGCTGCGTACCGGCGCATACAGGACCCTGGTCGCTGCCGGCGACATCTTTGGATTCAGCCGATACATATGCGATGACCCTATCTCTACCGACAAGTCAACTGAAGACGGATTCCCTGTTGAAAGCCAATTGATCGTCCTGTTCAACCGCGCAAAGTCAGAGGCGCGGTTGGCAGTGCCTCTTGCCGGCAAGGGCAAGGAGGGGGAATCCGACACTGCCTTGTCTTCGCCTACTTACCGGGTCGTCTGGCCGCCGGGAGCCTCCGGGCAGACCTGCTGCGCTCGCAATGGTACGCTTTGGGACCTTACGATTCCGCCCAGGGAAGCGCTAATCCTTGAAGGTGCGGCCTCGTCGCAGTCCGCTGCTTCGAAAGAGGGGTGAAGTGGAAACAGTTAAGGTCATACTCAACCCATACGCGGGACGGGGACGCGGAGGTAAATTGGCCGGCGAGATCGAAGCCGCGTTTCGCCGCGGCAACGTTCCTTTCGAGATCGCGGGAACTTCAGTACCGGGAGAGGGCATCTCACTGGCTCGGCGCGCGCGGCTGGACGGTTACGCGATCGTGGCTGCCGCCGGCGGCGACGGAACCGTACATGAAGTAGTGAACGGGCTGGCCGAGGCTACCCCTGAAGATGAACAGGTGCAGGGGTTGGCAGTTTTGCAGGCGGGCAGCGGAAACGACTTCGCCGACATGGCGGGGTCGGCTCGAGAAATCGATGCAGCCGTACATGCCATCCGCGAAGGCAATACGCGCGACGTCGATTTGGGGCTGGTTGAAGCCTTCGACGGACACAACACGTTGCGGCGTTACTTCGACAACAATCTGGGCATGGGTTTTGAGGCACAGGTGACGGTCGAAAGCCGCAAGATTAAACGTCTGCGCGGGTTCGTCATCTATCTGTGGGCGACGCTGCGAGCGCTGCGGGCCTATGACCAGCCCCACTTTGAGGTCGGATGGACCGACGACGCCGGGAACGAGCACACGGTTGCCAAAGAGATGTTGCTGGTCAGCATCGGCAACTCGCGACGGACTGGCGGGGCCTTTTATCTGACGCCGGATGCGGAGATGGACGACGGTCTTCTGGACATGGCATTTGCCGACGCGCTGTCGCAGCTGGGAATCCTTAACCTCCTTCCACGTGCAATGACCAGGACAGGACTACATGGGCAGAAGAGCGTGTCTTTTGGTCGATTGCGTTCCGCTCGCATCGCGGTCCGGCAGCCCGTTCCCGTGCATACGGACGGGGAGATCTTGTCGAGAAATATCGAGAGACTGAGCGTTGAAGTGCAGCCTGGTCGCTTGCAAGTAATCGTGTAAAGTTCTCTGCGGGCACTCCTTCTGGTATAATACTCTATTCAGATTAACCGGATACCCCACATCCTAGAGGATACTTCCCGAAGGTCGATCGGCTTCCGAGATCTTGGGGCAAATTGATCCTGCCAGAAGCGAGAAGGAATACAGGTAGACTTTGACAACATCAGAGGAGTTCGGCGCGGCTGCAGCAGAGTTGAGACCCAAGCACACGCCAGATGATGTGACAGGCGCGAACGCCGAACTGGAGTTGGGTCCTGCGCCCATTTCAGCGACATCAAGCAGTGCGTTGTTGGACGCTCGCTTCTGGCCGGAACTCTCTCCGTGGCGCGTCTCTGCCGCCTGGTCGCTGGCAGCGGCGGCATTGGCCGCTGGAATCGGCGACGTGGGCCGGACAGTCTCATTGCAGACGCTGATACTCCTCTTCCTGCTGGTCGATCCCTTGTGGGGCAACATATGGGGCGGTCTTGCTACGCCAGAGGCATTGCCCCAAATAAGGTCAACTGTAGCGCGGAAACGCCCGGGGCTGCCTTATCTGGCCTTGGGGTCGCCAGCTGCGCGCGTTTTGGGAATGCACGGTCCTGGCATTCTCTCCATAATGGCGCGCGTTTGGCTGCCGGGGGTGGCGCTAGCCTTTGTGGCCGCATTTGCAATCAGCATGTCAGCGGTCTGGGCAACACTGGTTGTGCTCGGTCTGGCGGTGAGCGCCTGGCTTCAGCGCCACGTGGCGCTGATTCCCGCCTCCGTTCTTCACAGTCTCGCCGTCGTGGCAGCGCCCTGGTTCATGGGACTGACGCTGTTCGGCCTTGACCCCTGGAGTGGGCGCCATTGGGCGTTGATTCTGTTGTGGACATTGCATGTTTGGGGCGCGAACAGCAGTTTGGACAACCCTGGCACGCTGGGTGGACTCGCGGGCATGGCGGCGGCTCAAGCCGGAATCGCTCTGTTGCTGATATTCGGTCGGGCACCCCTGCCTTTGGCTGTGCTAGTTGTATTGTGGATGGCCACTTGGGTGGCGGTCTACCGCGGTCAGTCGCTTGTCAACATCCAAGCCTCCTGGACGGCGGCTTTGCTGGTCAGCGCGGCAGCGATGTCACAGGCGGTTTTCTGACAGAGGGACAGTTCTGACTGGCCCCGTACAGGACAGGTCCGCCAAACTTGGAACTTCGCGAGTGAACTATTCGTCTTAATTCTCGGATACAACCACCTTGGCCGGGAGACCTGTCTCCAGGTCAATATGCAGGAGAAGATTGTGAGCGTTACTCCTCTTAACCATTTTACTGGCATTGATAGCCTTACGAGTGAGCAGTTCTGGGGTCTTCTGAAGCTGGCAAGACAGTTGAAAGATGAGTTGACGGAGCGGGGATGCAACAGCCCGATCCTGGCGGGAAAGTCGCTGGCGATGCTTTTTGAGAAGCCGTCGCTGCGCACTCGTGTCAGCTTTGAAATGGGCATGCAACATCTGGGAGGCTATGCCTTCTATCTCAGTCCGGCGGAGGTCGGCCTGGGTACGCGTGAAAGCCCGGCGGATGTGATTCGAGTGTTGGGCGGCTATGTGGACGGCGTGATGGCGCGCGTCTTCGAGCACAGCCATATCGAGGAGATGGTGGAGTGGGGGAGCGTGCCCATAATCAATGGGTTGAGCGACTTCAGCCATCCTTGCCAGGCACTGGCCGATGTTTTCACCATCTGGGAGCAGTTCGGTTCGGTAGAGGACAGGACACTGGTGTATGTGGGTGACGGCGCCAACAATGTTGCGACCAGCCTGCTCATGGCCGCGGGAAAGGTCGGCCTCAACGTGCGCATCGTGGCGCCGCGGGGGTACGTTCCATCCGGAAGTGTGCTGGATGCGGCGGAGGCGGAGGTCGAAGTTACAGATGACTTGGACGGCGTCAGAGGAGCGGACGTGCTGTATACGGATGTCTGGGTCAGCATGGGAGATGAAGAGGAGCGGGAAGAAAGGATGGCTGTCTTACCGCCTTACCAGGTAAACACGGAGTTGGTAAAGCGGTCGGAGAATGAGGAGGTGCTGGCCATGCACTGCCTGCCCGCCCACCGCGGCGAAGAAATATCCGATGCCGTGATGGACGGAGACCACAGCCGGGTTTTTCCGCAGGCCCACAACCGACTTCACGCGCAGAAGGCGGTTCTTGCGCATCTGCTGGGGGGCGTAGAGTTGCCTTCGTAAGGGGGCGCGATCTAACAGACTGTGAGGGCGGAAAGCAGTTCAATTGTCAGTAGCCGTCCTCGACAGCGGTTCAGCTCGTGGTGTCGACTTGGATTCATGACTTGGGAAAGAAGTGAAGGGTTTATACGGGCAGAGGGAAGGCGCCGATGAGGATTCCCCCTGTGAAAAGAGGTTAACATGACTGACTTTGTGGCAATTCTCAGTCGCCTAACCGACTGGCAAAACATCGTAGATCTTTTCCTGCTCATGCTGATCTTCTATGCACTGTTACATTTGCTGCGAGGAACGCAGGCCGCGCAGCTTGTACTTGGCATTTTGATAATCGGTATCCTGGTATTTGTTCTTGTCCGTACGGTCGAGTTGACTGCATTCAGCTGGCTGCTACGCAATAGCTCTCTGGTTGTTTTTGTGTCGATCCCCGTTATTTTTCAACCGGAGATCCGTCGTGTCCTTGAACAGGTAGGGCGCAGGACGCCGTTCTTCTTGCGCCGCACCAGTGGGGGTGCCGAACCACTGATCAATGAGATCGTTCGTGCGTGCGAGCAGCTGTCGGCGCGGCGCCATGGCACTCTGCTGGTGCTGGAAGGAAGCGGCGGGTTGATGGAGTATATTGACCGCGGGGTCAAAATCGACGGCGAACTGACAGACGAGATTCTGCTCACGATATTTTTCCCTGGAACAGCACTCCACGACGGAGCGGTGATCGTCCAGAACGGCAGAATTGCAGCAGCGTCTTGCATTTTGCCTCTTACAAACCGCAATATTGCCGACCACCAGCTGGGCACACGACACCGGGCAGCAATTGGAATAACGGAATTGACGGATGCCATGAGTGTGGTCGTTTCCGAGGAAACGGGTGCGATTTCGATTGCAACGAGCGGCCGCATGGCCCGGCGTTTGGAAGCAAACGAGTTACGGCGCAGGCTGACCGAGTTCTATGATCCACGACCAATAATGGGAAATGCAGAGACCGGAGAATTTCTTGCAGAGGTTTGATGAGATTCGGCGATACGGTCGTTCCATGAAACCGACGACGACGCTGCTTCTGTCGGTTCTTTTGGCGTTTGTCGTTTGGTTTATCGCGATCGATCAGGAAAACCCGATGACTCGGGAGGAATATGAAGAGCCGATTCTGATCGAACTCAGAAATATGGGGCCAGGCCTGCAGAGTGTGCAAGACCTGACGAATCGCACGGCGGTGCTGACGCTGCGGGCGCCCCAGCGCACACTGGATGCCCTCCAGGTGGACGATTTCAGCGCGGTCATAGACTTGGCAAATCTGACAGCGGGCAGCTACGAGGTAGAGGTAGAGGTCACGGCACTGAACCCCGACGTGGAAGTCATTGCGCTTGAACCGCGGCAACTTCGTATACAGCTGGAGCCGGTGATTTCCCGTTTTGTCCCGATAGAAGTGGAGGTAATGGACAGCCCGGCATTCGGGTACGACTGGCAGGAGCCGCTGTCGGAGCCGGCGGAAGTAGAGATATCCGGCCCGCGGACACTTGTCACGCAGGTGCGGTCAGTGATTGCAACGGTCTTTCTGCGCAATGCCAAGAGCCAGGTGGAGCAGGTTCGACCGCTCATCGCCCGCAATGCGCAGAATCTGGAGGTGGGCAGGGTAAACATTGAACCGGGCACGGCCCGGATCGTCGTGCCTGTTGTGCAGCCGCCGGGACGCAAAGAGGTGGTCGTGCGCGCCGATGTGAAGGGCCTGCCTTCGCCGAACTACCGCTTGACGGGTGTAAATGTCGAGCCGCAGACGGTTGTCCTGTCGGGCAGCCCGAGCGCTCTGCGGGAAGTTCCCGGATTTGTAGAGACGACGCCACTCCAAATTGAGGGCGCGATTGACGACGTTCGGGAACGTCTTGCTTTGATATTGCCAGAGAATGTCTCCTCACTTCAGGACAGCGTCCTGGTGACGGTAGGCGTCGCGCCGCTGGAAAGCAGCCTGACAGTCACTCGTCATCCGGTCATCCAGGGCGCGGGAGATGACATGCGTATCACCGTTTCACTGGAGGAGGTTGAGGTGATCGTAAGCGGCCCGTTGCCGCGGCTGGAACTTCTGGGCTCTGAAGAAGTGCGTGTGCTCCTGGACCTGACGGGACTGTTGCCCGGCAGCCACCTGGTCGAACCTACAGTTGTTGTGCCCGAAGGAATCGTTGAACAAGGGGTGATCCCTGAGGCGATCGAAGTGTTGATTGAATCCTTGATCACACCGACTGCCACAGCGACGCCTGAACCAGTTGAAACGCCGGCTACTCCTGTTCCGGAACCGGTGGAACCGACGACCGAAGTGGAATCGACCGAGACGCCGCCGCCGTTGGCGAGTGAAACTGTTCAACCATCGCCCGTTCCGGCGCCGGACCAGACAGAGCCGCCTCCGACGGAAACACCTGAAACGTCCAATTGATCTGGAATGACACAACGAAAAGCAGTGGTCGCGCTTGTGGGTCGGCCCAACGTGGGAAAATCGACCCTGTTCAACCGACTCATTGGCGCCAGAACAGCAATCGTAGAAGACCTCCCCGGCACGACCCGAGACAGGGTTTACGGTGAGGCGGAGTGGAGCGGGGTTTCCTTCGTCGTAATCGACACAGGTGGCCTGGAAGCGCAGAAGACGGCAGAATTCAGGGCAACGCGGCCGGGCGTGGCGCCGCTGGCGCGTGACTCGGCCCGTTATGTAACCGAAATCACGAATCAGGCCAGGATCGCAGTGGACGAGGCCGATGTCATCGTTTTGGTGGTGGATGGAAGAGATGGTCTTACGGCAGCTGACGAGGACCTTGCCGAATTCCTGCAGCAGACGACCAAACCGGTCTACCTTGCGGTAAACAAGGCGGAGAGTGAACAGAGGCAGCTCGACGCGGCGGAGTTCTGGGCGCTGGGGGTGGGTGAACCGATTGCGATCAGCGCGTTTCACGGGATAGGCGTTGGCGATCTGCTCGATTCGATTGCGGCTGAGCTCTCTCATAGTCTGGTTGAGGATGACAGGGAAGAAGATGTGGTTGACATCGCGCTTGTAGGGAGACCGAATGTAGGCAAGAGCAGTCTGCTCAACACCCTGATCGGGCGGGAACGGGCAATCGTAAGTGATATCGCCGGCACGACACGCGATCCCATTGACACTGAGATCGTCTATCATGGTCAGAAGATTTCGCTGATTGACACGGCGGGAATCCGACGAAGGGGGAGGGTGGAGCCAGGTATCGAGAAATACAGTGTCCTTCGCAGCATGCGCAGCATCGATCGAGCCGACGTGGCCCTGCTTCTTGTCGACGGAGTCGAGGGTATCACAGCGCAGGATGCGCACATCGCAGGACATGTACTGGAGGCGCACAAGAGCGTCGTCGTCCTGGTGAACAAATGGGACATCGTCGAGAAAAACACACAGACGATGGTAGAATACACGCGACAGGTGCGCGCGGACCTGAAGTTTCTTGACTACGTGCCGGTGCTCTTCATCAGCGCGTTAACCAAGCAGCGTGTGCAGAAGGTGCTGCCGACGGCGCTGACTGTGGCGGCAGAACGGAAGCACCGTATTTCGACTGCGGAGCTGAACGGCGTCATTCAGGATGCCTATCACCGTTCACCACCGGCAACGAAGCAGCAGCGGCCTCTGCGCATCTATTACGCAACCCAGGCCAGCGTCGAGCCGCCTACCTTTATTCTGTTCGTCAATGATCCGGATTTGGCCCACTTCAGTTATCTTCGGTATCTGGAAAACCAGCTGCGGCGGCACTACCCATTTGTCGGCACGCCCATCCGAATTCGCCTACGGGCCCGCTCCTGATTCGCGTCCTTTGACGGCACAATTGCCACAGCAGGATGCGGCAGCAGGGAGCAAGTTGAGACCTTTCCAGGCGTAAGGGCTCCCGGGGTAAGCCACACTCACATCGTAGCGATATCGACCTGCTTGACTGTGAGTAAAACGGAATCCAGACCAATCTTCATTGGACATAAACTTGCCGAAGCACCAGGACCAAGACCTATGTTCCCAACAAGCTGGCGGCGCCTAATGAATACAACCAAGACCTTTCGCACCGAAATCACGCTACTGGTTGCTCTGGCGGCATCTGCGGGATTTTTCGGATATCTGGGCTATGGATTGCTGGAATTGCCGGTGTCGCCTGCGTCATTTTCGGCTGAACAAGCTATGGCCTACGTAGAGGAGCAGATGGCATTCGGACCCAGAATAACCGGGACGGACGCCCATCGTGAGATGGGCGACTGGATGGTACATGAACTAACTTCAAATGGATGGGATGTACTGATCCAGCCGTTCCGTCCGCTTCCCCAAGTGGAAGCGCGCAATTTCGTTGCATTCAAGGGATCGGGGCCCGTGATAATTCTGGGCGCGCATTACGATACGCGAATCTTTTCCGACGAGGACCCGGACCCCGCCAACCGTGAAAAACCTGTACCCGGGGCAAATGACGGCGCCTCCGGCGTAGCGGTGCTGCTGGAGTTGGCCCGCACACTGGACGTGGATAGCACAGATCACACGATTTGTCTGGCGTTTTTTGATGCTGAGGACAATGGACGCATTCCTGGATGGGACTGGATTCTGGGCAGCCGCTATTTTGTGGAGAATCTGGAGTCGTTGGGCGAGTGCCAGTCGCCGCGATACACGGTAATCGTAGACATGATTGGCGACGCAGATCAGCAGCTCTTGTGGGAACCGAATTCCGACCGGCGTCTGACCGAAGCGATCTGGTCGGTTGCTGACCAGCTGGGATACGGTGAGTGGTTCCGCCTTGCGCCGGGCACGCCTATTATTGACGATCATACGCCCTTTATTGAGGCCGGCTACACCGCCATCGACATCATCGATTTTACCTATCCGTACTGGCATACAGTTGAGGACACGATCGATAAACTGGGAGAGGAAAGTTTTGAGAGGGTAGGCGCCACGCTGGAGGTGTGGTTGGAAAACGGTGCTCCGGGACCGTAAAGGGGGTACTCGACGCGGGGAGTAATCGAGTCGCCCATTCGGCGGATTTTTCGTGAAAGCGTGAAGATCTTCTATACTTTGGAGTGAAAGTAACGGCGTGTTCTCACTGACAAGGCTACGAAAACTGTATGGGTCCGACCATTTTTGAACTTGAAATCTTCGGAAGATTCTTTGCTCCAGGATGGTATGGTGTATTCATTGTTGGCGGCGCTGTAGTTGCCGCCTGGCTGTCTGCGAGGCTTTCCCGAAGAGCCGGCGAAAACCCGGACCACATCTGGAACCTTCTGGCCTGGACGCTGCTCCTGGGAATTGTCGGTGCCCGCTTGTACCACGTGTTCAGCACACCGGCTGACGGGCCAGGCTGGGCATTTTATCGCGAAAACCCATTTGAAATCGTCAGACTGTGGGGCGGGGGTAAGGAAGGTTTTGGGTTTACAGGTCTGGGCATCTACGGCGGGCTGATAGGCGGCGTTGTCGCAATTGTCTTGTATACCTGGCGCAACGGCCTGAGCTTTCTGAGCTATTTGGATTACATCGGCCCCAATGTGCTGGTCGCCCAGGCAATCGGGAGAATGGGAAACTTTGCCAACCAGGAGTTGTACGGGCAGGCTACAGACCTGCCATGGGCGTTCCACATCAACCCCGTGCATCCCTGCCAGCGCCCAGAGGGGGCGCCTCCTTGCGGCGTGGCCGATGTCCCACAAGCTACGCTGGACTGGTATGCCAGCAACGGCTTCCACCCGACTTTTTTCTATGAAGCCGGTTGGAGCCTCCTGCTGTTTGGTCTGCTTTATTTCATCTACTGGCAGTTCGGGCACAAGCTACGCCGGGGCGACGGTGCGCTGATGTATTTCATAGCCTACCCGTTGGGCCGCTTCTGGGTCGAGTACTTTCGCCCGGATGCGTGGGTCATGGGCCAACTGGCGACCGCGCAGTGGATTGCAATAATCAGCGTTGTCATAAGTGTAGTTCTTCTCATTGTGCGGCACTACGGCTGGTCGGCGGAAGAAAATCAGGAGGAATCCATAGTTTCCCTGAGTAGACACAACGCCTCTCCGGGCGTTCCCCTCGCGGCGCAAGCCAGCTAAATCGCGCTCACTATGCAAATGCAGTTAGTGCAGGCAAGGCCCAAACTACGCATCCGAGTCGATTGACCAGTTGGCACGAGAGTGTCCTGCAAGCAGCAGGTCTGCGCCCCGATCTCCTCTTTCACGCAACCATTTCAATAAAGTAATCCACAACCTCGGCGTCGAGACGCCAGTTTTCGACGCGGTTGGCAATCTTTTCGAGTTGCCTGTATGCCAGCGCACCGTTCTGGCTGACACAAGCAACTTCGAGAACAGCCCGGCTCAGCGTATCCTGCCCTTCGGCTTCGCAGACAGAAACGTTGTAGTCACGGCGCAGCCGGGCAATGAGGGGTTTGACGATGCTTCGTTTCTCTTTCAGCGAACTCGTTAGGGGTAGATAGAGTTCAAGGGTCAGATGCCCGATAGCCATGTGACGTTACCGCTGGCGGGTCCAGGCCGGATCAGCATAGCGAATGCGGATCAGTTCGGCGCTGCGGCGAAGTTCGTTTGGGGAGAGGGTGCCTGACTCGAGGTCCTGGTCGAGCGTTGACGCGAACCCGTCTGCCATTGCCGCGGCTATTCGAGGAAAGTCCAGTTGATCTGAATCGGGCGACAGTTCCATTGCCTCTGCAAGGGTGACGGCCTGCTGGCGCAGCTGTTGACGTAGATTGTCCTGCG
>JAPPKT010000087.1 GCA_028819675.1 Caldilineaceae bacterium
TCGGCATCGCCATCAACTTCGCGCTCTGGGGCTACCCCACCATCATCAGCGACCTCTCCGACGAAGTACTGGCCGGGACCAGGGCCAACA
The DNA here is from genome assembly GCA_028819675.1 of Caldilineaceae bacterium. Next base: position 91 of record JAPPKT010000087.1, read on the forward strand.
TCGCCCATGCCCTCCAGCTCTTCGTCGAAGGCGGGTTGATTACCCAGACCCGCGCCGAGGAGTCGCTCGCCCGCATCACCACCACCACCGACCTGGCGCAGCTGGCCGCCCAGAGCGACTTCGTCACCGAAGCGATCGTCGAGCGGCTGCCCGACAAGCAGGCGCTGTTCAAACAGCTCGACCAGCTCTGCCCGCCCCACACCATCATAGCCAGCAACACCTCACGCCTCGTGCTCAGCGACATCGGCGTCCACGCCCGCCGCCAGGACAAGCTGGTCCTCACCCACTACTTCGCGCCGCCGCATATCGTCCCCGGCTTGGAGGTCGCCAAAGGACCCGGTACGACCGACGAGACCTTCGAACTCACCTGCGAACTGCTCAGCAGCGCCCGTAAAATCCCCATCCGTGTACTCGGGGAGAAACCAGGCTACCTGCTGAACCGGATTCAGCACGCCATGGCCCGCGAGGCCAGCCAGCTCTGGGCCGAAGGCATGGCCAGCGCAGAAGATATCGAACTGGGGATCGTCTCCACCTTCGGCTTCCGTATGCCCCACGAAGGCCCGTTCCTGCACTACGACCTCGCCGGCATCTGGAAATGGCCCGAAGACGCGCGCAATCCCCACGCCATCGAAAACGATAAACTCCGCGAGCAGATGCTCAAGGCCCAACCCTGGTTCCTGGACCCCGCCAACTTCGAAGCAGCAGTCGAAAATCGCGACCGCGAATACATCCGCCGCTTAAAGGAACTCTATTGGAAAGATACCGACCACTGACCTCCGACCACTCCCTCAAATCTCCCGCGCCACCGCGGCCACCGCAGCCACCGTCTCGTCCACCACATCCGCCGTATGCGCCGTCGACAGGAACCACGCGCCCCGCTCCAGCGCCCGTACCCCCCGGTAATGCAGCGCCTCCGTGAAGCGCACATAGCGCGCCTTGTCCGCCTGCAGTGAGCTGCGATAGTCCGTAACCTCCCCCTCCACGCCGAATCCCACGTGGAAGATCTGGGGGAATCCTTCAACTCGGGCCTGGATATCGGCCGCGTCCAGCGCCTCCCCAATGCCCTCCATCAGCCGCGTCCCCTGCCGGTCGAGCGCCGCAAATGTCTCCGGCTTCTCCAGTTCCTGCAGCGTCGCCACCAGCGCCGCCATGCACGCCGGATGCCCGTTGAATGTGCCCCCGTGCATCACACCCCCGCTCGCAAACAGCTCCATCAGCTCCGCGCGCCCCGCAAAGCACGAGACCGGAAACCCGCTCGCAATCGCCTTGCCAAAGGTCGCCAGGTCCGGCGTCACCCCAAAATGGGCCTGCGCGCCCCCCGGCGCAACCCGAAAACCGGTAATCACCTCGTCGAAAATCAGCACCGTGCCCGTATCCGTGCACGCCCGGCGCACGCCTTCCAGGTAACCGTCGCCCGGAAATACCGTGCTCGTATTGCACATCGCCGGCTCCATGATAACGCCCGCCACATCCCCGCGCTCGAGCCGCCCCTCCAGCACCTCCAGGTTGTTCCACGGCAGCACCTCCGTGTGCAACCCGGCCTGCAGGTCCTGCCCCGCGCTCGCGGGAATAGCGTTCGGCGCCTCCTCGGGGCCGTACTCCTCCGGCGTCGGCGCGATACTCCACAGAATATTGTCCATCCAACCGTGGTAATGCCCCTCGAACTTGATGATCACCGAGCGCTGCGTCGCCGCCCGTGCCAGCCGGATCACCGCCTGCACCACCTCACTCCCCGCACAGCTGAAGCGCACCCGCTCCGCGCACGGCACCATCTCGCACACCATCCTCGCCGCTTCCTGCTCGACCCGGCTCTGCCCGGCGTAGAGGATGCCCGCTCTGAGTTGCTCCTCAACCGCCTCCAGAACCGGCGCCGGGTTGTGCCCCAGAATCATCGGGCCCATGCCCAAATAGTAATCAATCAGCCGGTTGCCGTCCGCGTCGTACAGGTAAGCCCCCTCGCCCCGCTCGAAAACCAGCGGCGTCGGCGCTACCCCCAGCCGGTAGTTGCTGTTCACCCCGCCGGGCAGATGCTGCGACGCCTCGGCGATCAACTGTCTCGATCCATCAAAGGTCGTCATCAGGCCCACTCCTTGTCTCGTCGTAACCATTCCGCCAACGTCAATTCGCCCCTCCTTACCCTCATCCGCAAACAGTCGCCATACTCACTGAGCACTAACCGCTTCCTAACCACTAACCACTAACCACTAGGGCCTTATGCTAGTTAGCGTTTGAAAAAAGTCCCCTGGTGAGATAACTTTGGAAGTCTCCACCAACCAAGGTAGCTCACCAGGAGGACCAATCGAATGATAGCCCACTTTGACGACTTCTGTCTATGGGTGTATGTGCTGGTTGACGACATGTACAAGGAACTGGAAGGACATTTGAGACGACCCGGGCCGAAGCCTAAGTGTAGCGACAGTGAATTGATTGCGATCAGTCTCATCGGCGAGTGCCTGGGATGGGACGTGGAAACGGAGATGCTCAGTCATATGCAGGCACATCGGGATAAGTTTCCGATCATACCGGATCAGAGCCGCTTCAATCGGCGGCGACGAAACTTGATGGGGACCATCAACGAGATGCGACGCATGATGTTGGCCAGGACGGAGCTTTACTGGGACGAGCATTGTGTCGTCGATAGCCTGCCCGTCCCTGTGGTTAAATTCCATCTGGCGCCGCAATCGCGCATCAGATGGTCCGATTGGGGGGCCGATTATGGGCCGGTTTCCTCCAAGAAGATAATGATCTTCGGTTACAAGCTGCATATGCTGATCACATTGGGTGGCCTCATTATCGACTTCGAGTTAGCTCCGGCGAGCAAGCTTGACTTGGCTGTCGGCCGTGAACTCCTTGCAGGACACAAAAACCGCATCGTCATCGGTGACAAGGCCTACGTCAGCGCACCGGCAGCTGAGGACCTCTGGCATTACAATCGCATCTGCCTGCTCACCAAACGGCGCAAAAACCAGAAAAAACAACTCACCAAACACATCCGCCGCCTCTATGACTCGGTCCGCCAAATGATCGAAACCGTCACCAGTCAACTCGAAGCACAATTCTCGATTGAAACCAACCGCGCCCATACGTTGTGGGGCTTGTGTGCTCGACTCTACACTAAGTTGGCTGCACATACCCTCTGCATCTATATCAACCGTCTCTTGGGCGCACCTGACTATCTGAAAATCAAGAAATTGGCCTTTCACAACTAGCATAAGGCCCTACTGACTACTGACTACTGACTCCTGTCCCCTGCCGTGCACCGTTTGGCAAATCGTCTCGCCGCGACTATGCTTGCATCCATGAATACCTCGATTGCGGAGCTTCTGACCACTTGGGAGCTCTACCCTGGCTCTGCCGCCGCACTTCTGACTGTTTTTCTGCCTTACACCTTTTGCTGGCTGCGATTGAGGCGTAAACGCTCCCCTCTTGCAACGACTGCCCGCCTCGTCAGTTTCAGCGCGGGGACGGCAGCACTGGCACTGGCATTCCATTCGCCCCTGGTAACGCTTCAACAGGAGTTGCTCATCGGCAGGGCTGGTCAGCAGATGCTTATTGGGCTATTGGCCCCGCCCTTCCTTTGGCTAGCCTGCCCGGCCCACGTCATCCTGCGCGGCCTGCCGCCTTCTGCACGCCGCTGGACGGTGAGCAAGCTCAAAAAATCTACGTGGTCGGGGATTCTGATTCGCAGACTGACAAACCCACTTCCAATCTGGCTGCTGGCCTTCAGCGTCTTCCTGCTCTGGCATGAGCCGGTCTTCGCCAACTGGCTCCTCATCCGTCCGTCCGCCTATCGCCTCTGCCTGTGGGGCGTTTGGATTACCTATATGCTTTTCTGGTGGCATCCGCTGGGAACAGGCCCGCGCCTGCGGCAACCCATGCATCCCGCAATCGCATTTCTCTTTGTAATCCTCGGGGGAGAGGTCCCCAACATGGTAACCGGCGTCACCCTGGCATTCCGCAACACGCCCGCCTACAGCTACTATGCCGGCCGCCTGCCCCTTCCCGAACTGACCACGATGCAGGACCAAATGATCAGTGGTGGCATTATCTGGTTCTTCGGCAGCATCGTATACGTCGGTGTTGCCGTTGCCCTCTTGGGCCGCGTCTTCCGCAACTTCGAAGCCCCGCGGCCGCAGCCCATCAGCTGGGACGCAACCGAGCGCACAATCGCGCCCGGACTGGAACATCGGGTCCTTGGCCGATGACCCCAGCCGCCCCGCGAGTTCAATCGAACCGTCGTTCCAGGTCTGCCAGCCGTTTCGCGGCGCAGCTATTCGGGTACGTTCTCGCAGGCAGATGAGTATAACGAACCCACAACAATCCTACCGTCCCCAGCGCTACGACCTGAAAAACTCGCTCCACCCATCCCCATGAATAACGTAAGAAATCGATTCCTGCACCTGGCCGTCGCAGCCCTCCTCATTTCTGGCGCAATGGCGATGAGCGGTTGCACGTCCCTCTTGGACAATCTGTTCCCGCCAGGCAGCGGCGCCGACGGCCCGGCTAGAGTCAGCGTTCAGAGCCTGGATACCTCAGAGTCGTCTCAGGCATCCCCGGCTGTTGAAAGACCCGTAGAACCGACCGACGCAGCCAAGGCACCTCAGCCTCTCTCTCTCGCCCTCGACTCTCAGGCCCGAAAAGCCGTCTATGTCCCAACGCGGGACCTGCGCGATCTGGCCTTGCGCCTGCGCCCGGGAGTAGATTCCATTCCGGAATCGGAATCTTCCCCCGAATACGCCGTCGGGGACCGAATCTTATTCTGGGCTTCCAACGTTGACTCAAATGAGCACTTTCAAGTTGAGGCCGAGTTACTGTACAAAAATGAAGTCGTTTACCTCTGGGCCGAACTAGGCCACGAGCTTGACCTGGAAACCATGGCCGCTTCAGCCGACCGCTTCGCGCAAAGGATTTATCCGCAAGTGCGCGCCTTTTTCGGCTCTGAGCCCAGTCCGGGAATCGACGGCGACTCCCGCCTGCACATCCTGCACGCAACCCGCCTGGGACGCGGCATCGCCGGATACTTCAGCGGCGCCGACGCCTTCAGCGCCCTGGCAAATCCCTTCTCAAACCAGAAGGAAATGTTCTCCATAAGCTTGGACTGGCTACGTCAACTCCGTGACTATGAGCTCTACGAAACGGTTCTGGCGCATGAATTTCAGCACATGGTTCACTGGCACAACGATCGCAATGAAGAAACCTGGGTCAACGAGGGACTGAGCGAGCTGGCACAGGAGGTCGCCGGTTATCCCCCCGACCTTGGCTTTGCATACGTCTATGCTAGGCAACCGGACACTCAGCTGAACACTTGGAACATCGACCCCAATGACAACGCCCGCCATTACGGCAGTGCCTACCTGTTCATGGCCTACTTCCTTCAGCGCTTCGGCGAAGAGATGACACGCGCCGTCGTTTCCCAACCTGCTAACGGTACCCGCGGTTTCGACGCCGCACTGCAGGAGGCCGGCCTGAATCTCTCCTTCGAGGATGTCTTCGCCGACTGGGTCATCGCTAACTATGTCGGCGATTTCAACGCACTCGCCCGCCATGGCATTGCCGGCTACGCACAGTTACAGCCGCCTCAGCCCGCCCTGGCAGAATCGGTCAGTCGCTTGCCCCAGGGCACCAGGAATGCTTCCGTACGCAACTTCGGCGTTGATTACATCTCCCTTAGCGGACGCGGTAACGCAGCTATCCACTTTCAGGGCAACACAACGACTCGCTTTGCCGGCGTGGAACACTTTAGCGGCGGCCGCGCCTGGTGGAGCAACCGGGCCGACGATTCCGACGTTCACCTTACGCGAAACTTCGACTTCACCGATGTTTCACCCGGCGATGACCTGACCATGACCGTGCGCATGTGGTTTGACATCGAAGAAGACTACGATTACGGCTACGTGCTGGCCAGCCTTGACGCCCGAAAATGGGATATCCTTCCCGGCCAGCGCACCACGACCGCAAACCCGAGCGGAAACAGCTTCGGCGCCGCCTATACCGCCCAGAGCGCGCCTTCCCTTCTTGCCAGGACGCCCGGCTGGATCGAGGAGAACTATGACCTGCGGGCCTACGCCGGCAAAAGCGTATCCATCCGCTTCGAGTATGTCACCGACGATGCAGTGAACGCACCCGGTTGGTTTATCGACGAAATCGAAATACCGGCAATTGGGTACGCTACAAACTGGGCTGACGGGGAAAACGGCTGGGAGAGCGAAGGCTGGCTTTTGACCGACAATATTCTTCCGCAGGAGTGGCTCGTGCAAACCATGGTGTTCCACGAAGGCGCTCTCGCCGGCTTCGAACGGGCGTCTGTGGGCAGCGACGGCAGCCTCCGCATCGATCTGGATGGATTGGACAGAGAAAGTGAGGTTGTTCTGGCTATCAGCGGACTGACGCCGGTGACCACCGAGGAAGCTTACTACGAGTACGAAATCAGGCTGCGCCAGTAGCCCCAACCGGCACAGCCGATTCGGAACGCACCCCAAATGCCGGTTTCAATTCTCGCCTCGACCCAGAGCACGCCTGCGTATGATCTGAGAAAGACCTGCGCCGAGGACAAGCCCGGCAACTACGTCGCCGATATAGTGGATGTTCAGCGCGACTCTGGCCCAGCCGATCCAAAGTACCAGCAACGGCGCTAGCTTGCCCGCGCCCGGCCATAGAGCGGCTGCCCATGTCAATATGACACCGCACCGCACACCGTGCCCGCTCGGAAAGCTGTGCTCATCAGGCCCCACCCCGTACAAAAAACGTCCGCTGCCCGGTCTGGGACGTCGCACCACCTGCTTGATCAGCATCGTCCCCGCTGCGCCGCCCGCGAACGAAATAGTCCAACCGATCAGACGCCTCTGTTTCTGCCGGCTGCCCCGCGATCGTCGCCAAAGAAAGAGCGTCACGAGCAGCCACAAGACACTGTCGCCCAGGTGCGCCCCGACATGTGCCAGCCAGTATAGAGGGTGACGCGCCGTCAGCTGATCTTCCTTCAGCGCCGCGCGGGCACTGTACACTTCATCCAGCCCGCTCAATCTCTCTAGAAGCCTTCGCATTCTCAGACCTCGCCCGGCCCTGCAGTTCGCCTCTGAGCACGCGTATTGGCAGGATGATCGGGATTCCTCTCCAAATACGCCCGCACCTGCACCAGCTGCTCCGGCTTGTCCACGTCCATGCCAGCCTCCGCCAGCGGCAAAACCACCGGACCCCCCCGCACGCCAGCGATCCGATAGGCGACGTCCACTATATCGGCAATGGCAAGGCGGCGCAGCAGAAATTTGACCATCGTAGGCAGTCCCAGTTTCCATATCAGCGCCAGAACGTTCTTGCGATTTTCAATGAAATACCGGATTCGATCCTGGATCTGGAAACCGGCCGATAGACGGCCCAGGTACAGATCGCTGCTGCAAAAGGCTCCCTCCCGCAGCGGCAGGTAGGTCCGCTTGCTGTCAGGAAACGCCTCTAGCATTACGTCCTTTCGAACAATGCCCCAGTAAACATCGTGCTCGTACGGTTCGCATGCCTCGATAAAGCGATCAACAATCTTTCCGGTCAAGAGCGCGATATCTGCCGAAAGAGCAATCACATAGCGGTCGTCCGCATTCAGTTCTCGGAGTTTGCGCAACCCGGCATTCTGGCTGGCCCAGAGACTGGGCTGGTTTGGCACATGATGCACCGGGACACCAAAGTCGATCTCGTCCGGCCCGATGCCAACGACAACGATTTCACCAATGCGATCGCTCTCCGCCAAAGCCCGTACGACATGCCACGCCATCGGCATCCCTACCAATGGCACAAGAGACTTATGCGCAACGCCGGCGGCTTCACTGACTCGATCCAGCTTGTCAGCATCATATCCGGCAGTGATAAATGCGTCGAACTGTTCCTGCAAGACTTCCCCTCTCTGCGTTAGACAACGCGCCTCTTGCACACAAATCTGCCCACCAAAAACTCAGGGCAGGCAACGTCCTTCTGCCTGCCCCGCTTGACTCTTCGGCGTCGGTCGACCCCGCGATGGGGCCTGCCTATCAATACTTCGACCGGTCGATTGCGATGCGCAGCCGGTACTCTTCCGCCATCAACTGCTCGACTTCACCCTCCAGCTGCTGACGCCGGCTCCGCTGACGGCGGCTATCGGCACTACTCGCGGCCTCCAACTGCCGCCGTGCTCTCGTCAACTCCCGCAGCACTTCGTGTTTACGTGCGATCAATGATTCCCGGTCATTCTTCATCGTTTCCCCAGTCCATCTCATCGAAATCTCGCGGCGCCCGCGGCTTGTAAAGCAGGAACGCCAGCCCGACTCCCAGGAAATACAGACTGATGAGCGGCAACATGACTATCGTCATATTGATGGGATCGATCGTGGGCGTGATCATCGCCGCCACAACCGAGATGATCACTATCGCCTGACGCCACATCCCCAGCAACCGCCGCCCGCTAACCAGGCCGATTCGTGCTAGAAACGCGATCACGAGAGGCGTTTCAAAGGAAACGCCAATCCAGAAGACAATGCGCGTGAAGAATCCAACGTAACGGTCGACCGTCCACTCCTGATCGATTACATCGCCAAGGAAATTCTGCAAAAAGCCGACCGCCACCGGCAACATGACGAAATTGGCAAACGCGGCGCCGCCGAAGAAAAGAACCATGAACCCAGGCAAAAGCAGGAACAGACTTCGTTTTTCGTGGGGATACAGACCAGGAGCAATGAAGGCGACGATCTGATAGACCAGGACCGGCATCGCAACGATCACGCCCATCACGAACATGACCTTGAAGAACACAAAAATGGTGTCCGTTGGGCCGATTGCTATCAGTTTTTCTTCGACTGGGCTTGTAATGAACGCGATGACCGGCTCGACAAATGCAATACTGCCGACGATACCAAACAGTAGCGCGCCCACGATCCAGATCATCCGGTTGCGCAACTCCGCCAGATGTTCGAGCAGCCCCATTCGGCTGTCATCAAACGGATCGGTATCTAGGGGCGTAGCCTGCTGCGTCACAGTTGGGTCTCCTCGCTACCCTCGCCGTCCACATCCTCCGTCACCGCAGCTACCGCCTCTTCATCGGACTCGGTGCTTCCCTCGCTCGCAACGACCCTGCTATCGGAGGCTCCCCCACCCGAGCCCTCTCCGTTACTGCTCATCTCAACAAGCGCTGCCGGCTCGCTCTTGGCTCCGGTCTCTGTGACTTCTGGCGCAGCCTCTTCCTGCTCCGACGCCTCGTCCTGCGCACTCTTCTGTGCCGCCACCGCCTCGCGCCGGCTTTCGGCCCGCCGCTGAGCGCGCTTGTTTCGCTCATCCAGATATGCCGAATCCGACCCACTGGCACTGGACTGTCTCTTCGCTCGCTGTTGCTTTCGTAGCTCCGAAAGCGTCTTTACGCCTCGCTTCTGCGTACTGCCGCTCCGTCTCGCAGCCGAGCCGGCCGATGTGTTTCTGGTCGTCACCTTGGCCGAACTTGCTTTGGGTGCTGACGGTATTGAAGTTCCCGCCGTCTTGATGTTGCTGTCGCTGCTACCCCCGCTCTGTTGCCGCCCGTTAGCCGACGCAGCTGTATTCAGGTCCGAAAGTGCCGGCTGGGGCGAAGTCTTCTCCTGTGCAGCCTCTTGGTTGGAGGAAGCTGCTGCTGCTTCCGCAGCCTGCGCAGGTTGAGAAGGCGCCGAGGTCTGTTTCGTCGTCGTAGTCGACGCTTGGCTGGCACCCTGTCCGATCGACTTTTCCTCTTCCTCCTCGTCGTCCATCAGCTGCTTCATATGGTAACTGGGATCAAGTTCGCGCAGGTCCCCAATCTCTTCGTTCACTTGGCGCGTCAAATCTCCCGACAGCCTCTGCAGCCGTCGAATGAAAAACAGTACGTCTTTGGTTACCTTGGGTAGCCTCTCCGGCCCAAGGAAGATCAGCGCAAAGATCAAAATGAATATAAATTCTAGGACGCCTATTCCGAAGATGCTGTTCATGCCAGATTCTACCGGCTCACTTATCCGTACTTGGGTGGCAGGGATATCTCCCGTAGCGCAGTGCCCAGGACCCCGTTAACAAACCGCGGGCTGCTGTCGCTGCCGAATGTCTTGGCCAGCTCCACCGCCTCGTTGATGACAACCTTGGGCGGCGCGTCCGCATCTGGGCTCGACAGTTCAAAAATGGAAAGACGAAGTACGTTGCGATCGACGATCGCCAGTTTGCCCACCGGCCACTCCGGCGCATAACGCCCAATCAGCGCATCCAGGTCTGCCCTGTAACGAATGACCCCGCTCACTAACCAGTATAGGAAGGCAAGAGTCTCAGCGGCGTATTTCTCCTCTGCCTGGCGGTAATCCAGGGCGATACCAGGTCGGTGACCAGTACAGTCTACCTCATAGAGAACCTGCAACGCTGTGCGGCGAGCGCGTCGCCGTTCAGCCGGACGGCCAACCACGCTTTCGCCGCTACCGTTCCACCCGTCCGACACTTCCGTTTCAACCGCCGCCGCGCCGGACACTGACCTGGAGCCGCCCGTACAAGCTCCCTGGATCCCCGCGCCCTTCAAGCGCGCGCAATCCCCCGCACCGGCATTCGCTGGATCGGCTGCTGCAGGTAGCTCCATGAGTCGCTGCGTTTGGTCTATCATTGTCCCCTGTACGTCAACTCGCAAACATCACATCATCACCAGGCCGCCGTCTACCGACAAAACCTGCCCGGTGATGAATCCGGCCCGTTCACTCGCAAGAAATGCCACAGCCCACGCTATCTCCTCCGGCGAACCAAACCGCCCCAGGGGTGTGCGCGCAACCGTCTCTTCCTTCTGCTCGTCGCTCATCACGTCCGTCAGCGCCGTCGGCACAAAACCCGGCGCCACTACATTGACCGTGATGCCCCGACTTCCTATTTCCCGCGCCAGACTCTTGGACAAGCCTATCATGCCCGCCTTGCTTGCCGCATAGTTCGTCTGCCCGGCCTGCCCGGCCAGCCCGACAACGCTGGAAATATTTATGATCCGACCCCATCTTTGCCGGATCATGCCCCGCAGCGCCGCCTTGGTTACATGAAAGGTACTGTCCAGGTTTGTGCCGATGACCGCACGCCATCCATCCTCTTTCATGCTCATCATCAGCGCATCACGCGTCGTCCCCGCGTTGTTCACCAGAATGTTGACTCTGCCCAGCTCCCCTTCGACCTCCTTCACCAGCTCGGAGGCCCCGTCAAAACAGCCCACGTCGGCCTGAAAAACTGCGCAATCGCCCCCGGCCTCCCGGATCTCGGCAGCCGTCGCGTCGGCCCCGTCCCGGTTGCCCCGGTAGTTCAACGCAACGCGCGCGCCGCCTGCAGCCAGCTCCTTTGCAATGGCCGCTCCGATTCCGCTGCTACTACCTGTAACCAGCGCAATCTTTCCGCTAAAATCCATGGAATCCCTCGGTGCGGTGGCGAATGTGCCGCTATTCTACTACACTAAGTCCAAAAGAGGAACAGCCAAACTCACCGCGTGCATCCCAAAATGGGGCGAACTTTCGTATACCTCTGGAGGCAACCAAGCCGCGGTCAGTTCCCACTCCAGTTTCCACCAGAATAAGCGCCGTCTCTGACTACTGACCCCACCCCTTCATCTGACCACCACGTACAAAGCAGTTCACTAAAAACTGAAAACTCAAAACTGAA
>JAPPKT010000319.1 GCA_028819675.1 Caldilineaceae bacterium
CCCCTCTCCTACAACCTCGCGTCGTAGCCAGTAGGTGGGCAATACGAAATTGCCGTCCCGTGTCGGCCCACGCTACCCCCCGGCCTCCTGGCAGATACCGAAAATGTGCCGGCGCGAGCAGGACAGGCGAGGCCGCTCCCATATATCCCCGACGTTCACCGCGATGACCATCGAGAGCCCGCTACAATAATGCTGACGGTGCATTCCCCCCAGGCAGACCGTACACAGAACATGGCTTAGTTGTTACGATCCGCCCAACAATTCTATCACGGTCACTCACGAACATTGTGACAATATGTCCACTCGATCACTGCGGCCCTCTGCATCATTCCACCGCGCCCGCTCGCCTGCAGGGCACGACCCATCGCAGACCATAATAGTCTCATGGGACAGACTGCTTTGGCCGGCTGGAAACTCCCCTGACGACCGGTTACTTTCTGGGAGTGCACATTGAGCTGGGACGAGGAACTACCTTGGAGGGGCAGTCGGTACTTTACTGGAGCTGCGGAAAACAAAACGTGCCAACTGAACCTTCGGTTGGCACGTCTATCTGCTGCAGGCTGGCACAGCTATTGTCGTTACTGAGGCTCTATTGGCCAGTTGCGTATCACCCACTCAATCTGATGCTCGGGCGGCGGCGGCCAGAGAAGGTAGACGTCAACCCAGCGGCTCCACAGTACAAGGTTGTGGTCGTCATACCCCAGATCTATGCGCCGGAACTTAATGTTGCCGCCCGTATCCAGCGCATCGCCAAACCCGTATCCAGGTACGTAAACCCTGGTGCGTAGCGGGACGATATTCGGGTCGACGGCTACGATCCCTTTCCGCATCCGGTCCCCTGTACGTGTGAACCCATACCAGGGCACGCTGGGCGAAACCCCGGCAGTCGACGCACTGTAACTGGTTGCTCTCATTCTGATCCTGCGCCAGTAAGTGATTTCCTGGCCGTCTTCAGTGATGAAGGTCTGCGCCTCAATCTTCTGGCCGTACACGATCCGCTTATTGCGCGGCTCCTGCGCTACCCAAATGTCCTCCAGAGCGCGTTCGACCATTTCGTCGTCACGAAACAGTACGCGAAAACGGCTCCGGGTTATACCTTCGGCACCCGGATATTCGATGATAGTATCGATGGGAAGATTGGGATCTGGCTCCCACACAGTCTCAAACGGGGCGATCTCTTCTTCGATTTCGACCTCTTCCTTCACGCGTACGATCCGAATCTGCATGTCCGGTTGCAGCCCGGCCCCCAGATGCGGTGTCACTTCGTCAAGACCCGTCAAGCCAACGCCAATCTCCGCCAACACGTCACCGACGCTATCGGTCAGTGTACGCGTCCTGTAGAGCACGCCGTCCGCCACCAGGCTCACAGGTATGCTGCGCCGGATGAACACACGCAGTCCCGAGCTGACACGTGTACCCAGGCTCGGCAGCACCTCATCTCCAAGATAGACCGTGACCTGCGCGTCGCGAAGAGCTTCGCCCACCGTATCGGCCAGCGTGTGTATCGTAAACGGAATAGTGTCCTCGTAAACGGTGAGTCGCGCCGACCGCTTGATCTCTATGACAAGCGGTGCCCTCTCTGCCCGTTCCCAGGAGGGCCCGCCGGAAAGACGCGTTTCGCTGACTCTGACCGGCCCTGTCGGAATCTCATCGTCCCAACCGACATCGATTCCATACACCAGCACCTGGTCGCGAGGACTGAAGGGAATCCCGGCAACAGCCATAAGTTCGGCAGGCGTCTTAGCCCAACTTGATGTCCCGATTTCACGACCATCCGCGGAAATGAGAAAACGCTGCGGCCGCTCTACGGAAAGACGCAGACCGTCGATTATTCTCGTATTGAGGGCGTGGGATACTCTCAGGCCTTCTCGGGGCGCAGTCTCCGACAGGGCAACTCCCTCAGAGGACGGCGTGTCGCTGGCTGCGTTCTGCGCCTGCGCCACTCGTGCAGGTACGAGAGGACGCTCGGCCGAAGCTACATAAGTGGCTGCCTCCGGGCCTTCCATCAGGCCAACGTCGGTCAGCAAATCACCCACGTTTCGTCTATGGGTCTGCACTGTTCTGGTGACCCCGTCCACTTCAATCTCGACTGTGCTTGCCGTCAAGTTCCAAAGTATCCAGAGTCCTGCGATCGCAGCCGTCAACGCTGACAACTGTACCAGAACACGGATCCGCCGCCCCGTTTGCCGCCTCAATGAACTCCCGGAAACGGCAACTTTCGGCTTCATCCGTCGGGTGACAGTAGCCATGGCAACATTCTATCCATAATTGTTTGTACTCAAAATTTCATTCCTGCCCGATGGCATTAAGACAGAGTGGACTCCCAAAAAGTTCCCAAACCTTGGAAAGAGACACACCCAGGGCCCCCGCCGCGCATCCCAATCAGCTTGCATCGACGCATTGCGCTTCCTTGGTTCACACCGCCTCCAGCCTGCAACAGCATTTCTGACAGTACAATCTGTCAGTATTGGTCCGGGCAGACCCCACAGTGTACGCATACGGCACTCGGCCTGGTAGCATTCAGTGATCCCGTCGCCAGGCTGCGCGGGCGCGCGAATTTCGGGTCCTCATCTGCAGACGAGAACCCGATCCCTCTCGAATAAAAGGTTGGGGTAATGGGATACAGGAAAGTGGTTGTATCTGTCCGCAGGTCAGAACGAAGAAAAGGGCCCGCCCGCGGAACTGCACGTACCAGCCGCTACGCCAGCCAGTTCATCTCTTTCAGCATGGGCCAGCGATAACGCTCCTCCGGCCCTGTGTTGCGCGCCCAGTCCACCAGAATCGGCTCTTCGGCCCTCATCTGTGCCATCTTTTTCTTCACCTGCTCTGGATCCCAGTCCCGCAGGACCTCGTTGTGAAGTTCCTGCAGGATCGACTGGCAACCCGGATCCCCTGAACGGTCCACCAACTCCTCTGGGTCTTCCTCTAGATTGAAGAGCTGCGGTGGCATTTCGTGATAGTAAATGTATTTCCACTCTTCGCGCCGCACCATGCGCTGGTAAGCTCCCTCTGGCGGACCGAACTTGTCTGTGCAGTACTCAGAAAAAGCCAGGTCCTCCCAGGCGGAAGCCGCGCTGCCCCCGTCGATCTGCGAAAGAAAACTGCGGCCCGCCGCGTTGGGCAGCGCCGGCGCCTGCAGAGCATCCAACATCGTCGCCGACATGTCCACCGCGCTGACAACCCGCTCGCAACGTTGCCCGCTAGGAATCCGGCCGGGCCAGCTGAAAATCAGGGGAACCCGCACCGATTCCTCATAGAATACGTGCTTCCAGAAAAGGCCGTGCTCACCCTGCATGTCGCCATGGTCGGATGTGTAGATGATCAACGTATTGTCGTCAAGACCATTCTCAACCAGTGCGTCCAGGATCTGCCCGATCATCACGTCCGTACGATACACAAGCCCGGCGTAGGCAGCCCGCGACCTCCGGACCTCCTCTTCGTCCATCACTTCAATACCCGTCGATTGGCGCCACCAGCGCAGAAATGGATGCTGTTCCCCGACTGACGGCGCAGCCTTGCGCGGAAGACCCATCCTGTCAGCGTAAAGGTCGTAGTCCCCCTGCCGCGCAACGTACGGCGGGTGGGGAAGCATCAGCCCCACCGAGAGGCTGAAGGGCTGCTTCAGTAGGCCCGCCCGCTTCTGCACGCCCAACCGGTTCAGCCGCCCGATCGTAACCGCCGTCACGTCCTCATCATGGACCTGGTATGCGCTTTGCCCTGGCCCGGAACGCGTGAGACTGAGGTGGTGTGGGCCTGCAGTTACACTCAGAATGCCGCGGTCTGGGCCTGGATTTCCCGGGTGGTTTGCACCGTGATCACCGACGAACCGCGCAGCGTACCCGTGAAGTTGGTCCGGCCCCACTGAGTGCATACGGCCGACCAGCTCCGGCTGATAGCCCGCCGCCCCCATCGCATGCGCGATCGTCGCTATCCTCGAGTCAAGACCGTGTTCGTTTGTCCACACCTCATTCTGATACGGATGACGCCCGCTGAGCATCGACATGCGCGAAGGAACGCAAATCGGCGAGCAGCAGTACGCACTGTCGAAGACGACCCCATCCGCTGCAAGACGGTCGAGATTAGGCGTGTCGACCAGGCCGTCACCGTAGCAGCCTGTCACATGCGGGCTGTGCTGATCGGAGTGTATATAAAGTAAATTGGGCCGGCTTGACTCGTCCATAGAACTCTCCAAAGCGTCTAACTGTCCTCGAACGGAATTCTTGATTCAACACTCCCCAACTACGCGTAGAGACCCTTCACCCTTGCCCTCGCACCCCACCAAACTTACTGTTTTCACCTTCCGCGGTCGTGGTAGATTAGCAAAGACTGCTAAGCGTAGCAAATGCCGGCTTCAAGGCATCTGACCAACTATCACCAAAAACTAACCTCTGGTTACGGACCACCGACCACTGACCACCGCAGTTCAGCTTCACGCCCTCCCCTGTGCTTGGGTTCACCCCGCAACGTCCCCTATTCGCCATTCCATTTGTCGCCTACCCACTTCGAGACGCCAAGCCGCCCGCCGCCACCGGCATGGGTGCGGGCAATTTGCCTGCCCGCACCTTCTTGCCTTCCCCACTCTCTCCCCCAAATACGGAGCACAACCATATTTCTCTGGAAATTGGCCAGCCCCTCCCAATATGTTACAATGCCGCCCGACTTCCCTGCCTGCAACCTCACATATCAGCCCGCCTCACGTCTGGACGTGTAGCACATGGAAAGACCCCACATACTGCTCATCACAACCGACCAGCAGCGCTTCGACGCCGCCGGCGCCGCCGCACCGGCCTTCATGCGTACGCCCCACTTCGATCACCTGACCCGTGAGGGGATCGACTTCACCTCTGCCTACGGCGACTGTCCCGTCTGCGTCCCCTCGCGCATGTCGATCATGACCGGAAAATACGTCACTACCCACGGAATGACCGGCAACGGGCCATCCTCCCGCGCAATCCCCGATGCCAGCAATACGCTGCCCACCTGCATGAGTAATCTCGGCTACCAGACCGCCGCTATCGGCAAAATGCACTTCACCCCCCAGCGCGCCCGCCACGGCTTCCAGGAAATGGTCCTGCCCGAGGACTACTACCGCCACATGGCCCGTCGCGGCTACGACGTCCAGCCCATGCACCACGGCCTCGGCCAAAACGAGCTCTACCCCGGCATGGCCACCGTCCCCGAAGCCCTCACGCTTACATCCTGGACCGCCGAACAGTGCGTGGAATACATCCGCGAACGCCGCGACCCCACCCTGCCTTTCTTCCTCTGGTGCTCCTTCTCCAAGCCGCATCCCCCGATCGATCCCCCGGAGCCCTACTACTCCATGTACCGAAACTGTGACATCCCCGCACCGGTCTTCGGCGACTGGAGTGAAGGTGAAGACGTTCCCTACGCATTTCGCCTCATGCGCGAAAAACAGTCCTTCGACCTCGTGCCCCCCGAGATAATCCGCGAGGCGCGCTCCGCCTACTACGGCGTCATCACCCAGATCGACTATAACATGGGTCGCATCTTCGCCGCCCTGCAGGACATGGACATCTTCGACGATACCCTCATCATTTACACCTCGGATCACGGCGAATACCTCGGCGATCACCACGCCGGCGCCAAGGGCTTCTTCCACGAAGCCTCGGCCCACGTCCCCTTCGCACTGCGTATGCCGCAGGGCTGGGACAACCGCCAGCACGGTACCCGCAACCCTTCACTCGTCACCCTCGCCGACATTCTGCCCACAGCTGTCGCCGCCGCCGGCGGCACACCCCCGAACGACGTCGACGGTCTCGATCTCGTCGCCCTCGCACGAGGTGAGATCGAGCCGCGACCCTACTTGGAATCTGCCCTCGGCAGTCAGGACAGGCCCGGCAACTACGCCATCACCGACGGCCGCTGGAAATACATCTGGTTCCCGGTCGGCGGCAGCGAGCAACTCTTCGATCTCGAATCCGATCCGCAGGAACTCCGCAACCTCGCAGACGCCGCCGAAGCCTCACCGCATCTCGAAAGACTACGTACCGAACTCATCCACCGTCACCAGGCCAGGGGATCCGCAGCGGTCGACGGCGGCAACTGGGTCACCCAGCCCGTGCCGCCTGAAACCGAAGCCGACCGCCGCAATACCAGCTGGCCCGGCTACCATACTGAGTTCTACCACATCGACGTACGCCATTGACCGGTACCTGCCCGGCTGAGACGCAATCCTCCGTCTCGGCATGAGCGAATTCAATAACCTAAAGGAGATTCCCATGTTCAGATTCCGAATGAGCCAGGTGACCCCTACCGCAAGGGCCCTGTGGGTCTTGCTGCTGGTGTTTGCACTGGTCCTCTCGGCCTGCGGCGGCGGCCAGCAACCTGCCGCCGAAGAGGAGCCCGCGCCCGCAGAAGAAGCCGCCTCCTCCGAGGACACCGAAGAGGCCGCCGACGATGCGATGATGTCCGCCAAAGAGGCGCCGATGCTCGCCGAAATGGTCGCAGCCGGCGATCTGCCTCCTCTCGAGGAACGTATTCCCATCGATCCACTCGTGATCGACCTGCCCTGGATCGAAATCGGCCAGTATGGCGGCACGCTCAAACGTACTACCACCAGCACTGACTTTCGCGACACCTCACAGTATATGTATGGCCATTCCCCCTTGCACTGGCAAGACGGCGGCGCCGCTGTCGGCCCCGGGCTGGCCAGAGCTTGGGAGAGCAATGAAGATGCCTCACAGTGGACCTTCTACTTCCGTGAAGGCACCAAGTGGTCGGACGGACACCCCTTTACCGTTGACGATGTCCTCTTCTGGTGGCAGGACATGGCTGCCAACCCCGACCATCCCATGGCAATGCCCGCCTGGACGCTCGTAGGCGGCCAGCCCATGACCGCCGAAAAAATCGACGACTACACAATCCGGTTCTCGTTTGCAGCCTCCTCGCCCTTGATCGAAAGAGAGCTGGCCGCATTCGTCAACGGCGGTATCTCCTATAACTTTGGGCCGTATCCGCGTCACTATCTGGAACAGTTCCATCCCAACTACTCCGATGCCGCCGACTACGAAGAGTTCACCGAAAAACAGGACTGGTGGAACAACCCGGATCGGCCCGTTCTGAATGCCTGGATGCTGGTCACGCTTGAACCAGGCAACCGCATGATCCTCGAGCGCAATCCCTACTACTACGCCGTCGACACCGCCGGCAACCAGCTGCCCTATATCGACAGAATGGAAGTCTCCTTCGCCGAAAACGCCGAAGTCCTGAAGCTGCGTATCTTCAGCGGCGACGTCAACTTCCACGCCCACCCCCACCTCTCGCTGCGCGATCTGGCAGTCCTGAAGGAAAACGAGGCCAACGGCGACTATCGCGTCCTCCTGTGGGATAACGGCGCAGGTGGTGCCCCCGCTTGGGGCGTCAACTGGAATAACCCCGACGACGCCAAACGCGCCATCGTGCGCACAACACAGTACCGCCGCGCCCTCTCCCACGCCATGGATCGCGAGCGCATCCGCAAGATAACCTTCCTCGGTCTGGGTGGCGAGGCCAGCACCGGCACCATGTCCCCCAACTCCGCCCAGTTCAACCGCTCGCAAAAGGGCCAGGAAATGTTGGTCGCATGGCGGGAATCCGCTGTCACCTACGACCCTGAGCTGGCTGCAAGCCTGCTCGACGAAATCGATGTCACCGACCAGGACGGCGACGGCTTCCGCGATCTCCCTGACGGCTCACCCCTGGAAGTGCGCATCGACTTCCCGGCAGGTAACACCGCCTTTATCGAGACCGCCGAGCTCATGACCGAGGACTGGAAAGCTATCGGCCTCAACGCCTATGTCAATTCCATTCCCGGCTCCCAGGTCGGCGTGATGACGACAAACGCCACCTATGACATTCGATTGTACGGCGGCGGTGCCCCTGACGGTCCCGATCTGCTCACCTATCCTGCCTGGCTGATCTCATACGGAAGCGGCGGGCGTTGGGCTCCTCTGTATGGCGCTTGGATGGCAGCAGAGGGAACGCCCAAGGAAGGTACCGAGTTGGACATGGACCCGCGCGATCGTACGCCCCCGCGCGAAGAGATTCCCGTCGATGACCCGATGTTCCGCATGTGGGAACTGTATAAGCAGGCCATCGCAGAACCGGATCTCGCCAGGCGCGATGAACTCACTTTCGAGATTATTCAGATCCACATCGACGAAGGCCCGTTCCTGCTGGGCGGCATCGCCGATCCACCTAACATCGTGATCGCCAGCAACCAGTTCCACAACGTTCCCACCAGCGAAGATATCCCGCTCGGCGGCTGGTTGGGTCCGTGGGTGCTGGGTATGCCAGGCGCTATGACCTATCCCGAAGTCTATTTCATCGCCGAATAAGGGAAGCAGTGCGGAATCTCGAATCTGCGACTGCATGACTGGCTATCCAATGACCTTACTGGACCTCGGCTCCGAAGGTCCCTTGGCCAGATATGTTAGGTGAACAGCGAAACGAAAGTATGGCTCAATTCGGAGAGGGGAGTGGCTACGATGCTCCTCTCTCCGATCTGGCTACACGGCAGTACAACTCCAATTAACCGGAAAGGCGGGCGTTTCGTCCGCTTTCTGGCATAATGTGGCAGTCTGAATCCCGAACTAGGTAGCAGGACGGAGCCCGCCCTTGCAGAAGTTCATCCTCTCGCGTTTCCTCTATATGCTGGTCACGATGTTCTTCGTCTCGATTGTGGGCTTTGTGATTATCAATCTGCCGCCCGGCACATACATGGATGTCTATCGTGCCCAGCTGGAAGCGCAAGGAACCAGGACCACCGAGCGCCAGCTCGAAGCGATCGTGCGCCAGTACGGCCTCGATCAGCCGGTCTATGTGCAATACTGGAAGTGGGTGTCCGGTTTCGTACGCGGCGACTTCGGCCGCTCCTTTGCCTACAACAAGGATGTAAACGAGCTCATCTGGGAACGGCTGACGCTTACAATGGTCATCTCAATCTCAACCCTGCTCGTCACCTGGCTTATCGCCATCCCAATTGGGGTCTATTCGGCCACACACCAATATCAGGCCAGCGATCACCTCTTCACAACCATCGGCATGGTCGGCCTTTCCATCCCCAATTTTCTGCTCGCCCTGATCTTGATGGTGATCGCCGCCATCGTCTTTGATCAATCTGTCGGGGGACTGTTCTCGCCAGAGTATGTGGACGCCCCCTGGGATGTCGCCAAACTGTGGGACCTCTTGAAACACATGTGGATCCCCGTGCTCGTCGTCGGCACCTCCGGCACCGCCGGACTTATCCGTATGATGCGCGGCAATCTGCTCGACGTGCTCAAAATCGCCTACATCACCTCTGCCCGCGCCAAGGGTCTGCCTGAGCGTCGCGTCATTATCGTCCATGCGGTGCGCAATGCCATCCATCCTCTCGTGATGATCCTGGGCACCAGCCTTCCGCAGATCATCTCTGGCGCAACCATCGTGTCCATGGTACTCAGCCTGCCCACCACAGGCCCCCTCTACTTCAACGCACTTCTCCAGCAGGACATGTATCTGGCCGGCACATTCCTCGTCTTTCTTGCCGGGCTCCTGGTCATCGGCAATTTTCTGGCCGATATCCTTCTCGTCTGGATCGACCCCCGCATCCGCTACACCTGACTATGGCGACCAACGCAGCAACCTTCGATTTTCAGACCGGCGAAGAGGCCCGCGAAACAACGGCCATCTCACCGGCTCGCCTCATCGGCCGCCGCTTCTTGCGCAACAAGCTGGCCATCGCCGGCGGCGTTGTCCTCTTCCTCCTCTACATGTCGGCCCTCTTTGCAGACTTCATCGCCCCCATCCCCTACACCGACGTCCATGAGGACTACGTATTCGTGCCTCCACAACTTCCCCGCTTTCTTGACGAACAGGGGAACTTCCACCTGCGGCCCTTTGTCTACGGACTGGAAAGCGAACTCGACATGGACACCTTTCGCTTTGTCTATAGCGAAATCCATGAAGCAAAATATCCGATTAAGTTCTTTGTCGAGGGATACGAATACAAGCTCCTTGGCCTCATTCCATTCAACCGGCACCTCTACGGAGTGGACGCCCCCGGCGTCTTCTATCTCTTGGGTAGTGACGATCTGGGACATGATATGGTGGCACGCGTCTTCATGGGAGCAAGGATTTCTCTGACAATCGGGCTGGTCGGCGTTATCCTGACAATCATCTTCGGCGCCACCCTCGGTACAATCTCCGGCTTCTACGGCGGTGGCCTCGACACCTTGATCCAACGCGTCATCGAATTCCTGATGTCCTTCCCCGCCATCCCCCTGTGGGCCGCCCTGGCCGCGGCTATGCCGCCCAATTGGTCCCCGCTGCAGCGCTTTTTCGCAATCTCGGTGATCCTATCCCTTGTCGAGTGGACCGGCTTGGCGAGACAGGTACGCGCAAAAGTGCTGTCGTACCGCGAAATGGAATATACACTCGCCGCCAGGGCCGCCGGCGCCTCCGACGCCCGCATTATCTTCCGCCATATGCTTCCCAACGCCTTCAGCCACATCATCGTCGTCGCCACCCTCGCCATCCCGGGCATGATTCTCGCCGAAACCGCCCTCAGCTTTCTCGGCCTCGGCATCCAGCCCCCGCAGACCAGTTGGGGCGCCCTCCTCAAGCAGGCGCAGCTGGTGAGCGTCCTCCTCCAACAACCCTGGCTGCTCATCCCCGCCTTCTTCGTCATCGCGGCCGTACTCACCTTCAACTTTGTCGGCGACGGCCTCCGCGACGCGGTTGACCCTTATTCTCTGTAAGGTCTTCGTCATTGATGTCGAGCACCGGCGACAGCAAAAAGCCCAATCTTGTGCCCTCGAGCCTCCCGCGTACCTCCCTCATAGGACAGAAAGTCGATCCGCGTCCGAAAAGCTTGACCTGGCAATGGGCATCCTGGGCTCTCTTTTCCGCCCTGGTCCTGGCCTCATGTATGCCAATCGAAGGCGACCGGGCTTCAATTCCGGCCACAACTGTAGAAACACGGCAGGAAGCCGCGCCCGTTCCCCCATGGCGCAGTGAAAACATTACCCAACTGGGAACGAGCCGCGGATCTACGCAGGAAAGGAATGGCGCCTATAGGATGGACGAAGTGACCGCGCAACGCGCCGTCGATGGCGACCTTGAATCCTTCTGGAGCTCGAATCGCCTTCCCACCCAATGGTTCTCGATCACTTTCGACCAGGAAGTTCTCGTGGACCGGTTGGAAATGGTCGTCGCACAGTCCCCCGCCGGTCCTACAACCCATGAAATCTGGCTCGACGACGGGTCGGGAATACTTACCCTGGCCCATCGAATTGCTGAAAACCACACCGAAGACGGACAGCTGTTGCAGGTCGAAATCAATCCGCCGCAGCGCGCCCAGGAGGTCCTGATTCTCACTCTGGAGAGCCCGAGCTGGGTCGCCTGGCGCGAGCTGCGCGTTTACGGGATGCCAGCTCCCGAAGCTTCATCAGAAGACCAGTTCGGACTGAATTTGGCCCAAACAGCCTCAGGCTTCGACCTGCCCGTGCAGGTCACACATGCAAGCGACGGCAGCGGCAGAATCTTCGTCGTCGAGCAGAAAGGTCGCATCAGAATCGT
>JAPPKT010000234.1 GCA_028819675.1 Caldilineaceae bacterium
AGATGCTGGATGGGGTGACGGCGCAGCCGATTCCGGGTTATACGTGGGAGGAGGCGGTGCCGGTCAGTGGGGATCATTTGTACGCAAGGCCGCGCTGGCAGGAGCGGGAGGACATTGGGGCGTTGGTGGGGCGGCCGGTACGGGTGGAGGTCTCGATGCTGGAGGCGGAGTTGTTTGCGATACGGATGAAGTGTGATGTGTTTAATGCGTGTGAGGTGTTGGGGTCGTTGTGGTGAGGGGGGGTTGCACGGGCTGGGTTTTTAGAGATGGGCATGCTAGCAGGACGCTGCGAGGCGGGTATTCTCGTGACCGGATAGTAATCAAGTCAGGTCAGCATTATGGGAAGGAAAGCGATGGATAACGAAGAGACAGGGAACGATGTGGCCCTCCTGCACGAGTCTTGGAACGAGTTTGTCAGGCGCGTCAATGAGTTTGTCGACTCAGGCAAACTAGAAAGCGTTGAGATCGAATATAAGGTCAATCTAGGACGCGACTTCGCCAAAGCACGAGAAGCAGTGATTTACGATGCCGAGGACTGGATTGATCGACTCAACGTCGGTCTTGAGGACCGCGACGGCCACCCCATTTACTGGGAACATAGAGAGGCGTTCAAGAATTGGGCAAATAGATCCCCGGAGGACGCGAAAAACGCACTTAAGGTAATTTGGAGTCGGGATGATTTGGCCGTTGCGAAACGGATCCGTGACTTCAGCAAGCTACTTCCGGACCAAGTAATACATGGTTTGGGAACTCGCATGCGCGTTATATCCGCCCTATTGATGGGGATAGACGTTGAGCAATACCCACCGTTCGCAATCAATGCGTTTAGGAATGCCTACAAGCAGACTGGGTACGAAATACCTGGAAGCCGCGCGGACGAGGCCGATTTGTATGAACATGCCCTTAAATTCCTCGATCAATTTCTCAAGGAAGCGCGGGCACAAGGGGCGCGCTTGCACGACCGACTTGAAATGCAGTCAGTGGTTTGGCATTGGCGAAGTCTGCCGGCTGAACTACCTGAACTCGGTTTGCCATTTCGTGATAGCACAGAAAGGGCAGTGCTACAAGAAACCACATCGGAACACTTGGAAACTGAATCTTGCGACTTACAGAAGCTAGCAGACGGATTGTTCCTAGATTACGAGTCCCTAGAGGAGATTGAAACACTACTCGAAGACAAACGCCAAGTCGTTTTCCAGGGGCCACCAGGTACGGGAAAGACTTACGTTGCGCAGGAGCTTGCCAAATGCCTTGCTGGGTCGGAAGACCGGGTCACGCTGGTACAATTTCACCCCTCTTATGCTTACGAGGATTTCGTGCGTGGATTTCGCCCAGCGCTGCTGAATGGTCAGGCCGGTTTCACACTGCAGGACGGGCCCCTGCTGCATGCTGCCAGACAAGCAGAGAAGGAACCGGGTGAAAAGAACATTTTCATCATCGATGAGATCAACCGCGGGAATCTCGCCAAAGTGTTTGGTGAACTCTATTTCCTGCTAGAGTACCGTGACAAGAAAATCCGCATGCAGTACCAGCAGGAGGGCGAGTCAGACTTCTCACTTCCCCCAAACCTATACATTATCGGCACGATGAACACGGCAGACCGCTCGATCGCTCTCGTAGACTTGGCGCTACGTCGCCGATTCTATTTCATCGAGTTTCACCCGGACAAAGATCCGGTGAAGAGTGTACTTCGCAAGTGGCTTGGAGAAGAGTCCAAGTTAGTGTGGGTGGCTGATGTCGTTGATGAAGCCAACGAACTGTTGAAGGACGACAGGCACGCCGCAATCGGGCCGAGTTACTTCATGAAGAACAACCTCAGGGAAGAGGATGTCCCCCGCATCTGGAAACACAGTGTCCTCCCGTACATCGAGGAACGTCTATTTGGGGATGACAATCGTATTGAAGAGTTCGAATTGAGAAAGTTGAAGGCCAAAGCCGAACAGACACGCAGACAGAGGCAGCAGACAAGACAGTCTGGAGATGACGCGAATGGCGACGCGGACAGCATGAACAATGAAGCAAATCAACCTTCAGGAGTATCAGGACAGCAAACAGACCCCTCTAACGATCAGTGAACGGGATCTGATTAACGACACATTGCCGTCCGTCTCGATTGAACCAGTCAAGGGTAAAGGGTGCTCTTATATCTTAAGGCCCGGATCGACCGTTGGCGCGCTTGAAATTGATGATTTGTCGATCCTCATCGAGCCAAAGATCGGCATGCCGCAGCTACTTTCGATGGCCTGCTACGCCCTAGGCCTATACAAGCCCCAGGTGCAGAAACTTTTCGATTTCCAGAAGGCCCCGGCGATACCTGACGTACTGGCCTTGTCGCTTATCGAGGCCGCCCGCAGAGCCTTCGGGCGAGGACTCCTGCGCGGATACCTTTCTGAGGAAGACGCATTGTACACCGTGCGTGGGCGAATCCGGTTCGACGAGCAGATACGGCGCAGGTACGGGATCCCCCTGCCTGTCGAACTGCGTTTTGATGAATTCACCGAGGATATCCTCACCAACCGGCTGGTGAAGGCGGCCGTGGCTCGGCTTCGCCATATGACGCTGCGCTCGTTAGAGGCACGCCGTGGCTTAGGTTGGGTCGCCGCGACGCTCGAAAACGTCTCTTTGCTGGAGTTCCGGAGGCGAATCGTGCCGGAGGTTCGCTTCGACCGGCTCAACGAACACTATCGGGATGTCGTGGGGCTGGCGCGACTCATTTTGCTGCATAGCGAGTTTGAGTCATTCCGTGGGGATGTGCGCGCATCCGGCTTCCTTATCGACATGGACAAACTGTTCCAAGAGTTTGTCACTCAGGCACTGCGCGAGGAGCTAGGCGTGTCTGCAGCCACGTTGCAGTCCGAAAAGAGTGTTCCCTTTGATCAAGATGGTTTGGTAAAGCTTGAGCCTGACCTGTCGTGGTGGGAAGGCGGAAAGTGCACATTTGTAGGCGACGCGAAATACAAGAGAATCGATGTCAAGTCCGTACCGAACGCCGACCTGTACCAGATTTTGGCGTATGCAACTGCGCTCGATGTGCCTGGCGGCCTGCTCATTTATGCGAAGGGGGAAGCTGATACAGCAGAGTACAGAGTCAAGCACTCGGGCAAACTGTTGGAGGTCGTCGCCCTTGACCTGTCCTGCTCGCTCGAAAAAATTTTTGAGCGCGTCAAAGATATTGCACGCAAGATCGAGTGCATGAAGGAATGAAGCTCGCCAGCTTCCTCGTGATCTGTAGTATAATGCCCTCACCTCATCACCTGACGGGGGTACTGTTATGACACGCACAGAAGAGAAGCTGCTGACCGCCAACGACCTGCTCCGTCTTTACAGCGAAGGGGTGCGAGGTGAACTGATTAGAGGGGCGCTTTGCGAAACGATGCCGACAGGATTAACCTACGGCGAGATTGTGATGAATCTAGGCGGTGCGTTGAGGAATTTCATCAGGCCTCGGCGTTTGGGCCGGCTGGTCGGTTCGGATTCCGGTATGATGCTGGAACGTGATCCGGACACGGTGCGGGAGCCTGATATCGTCTTTATCTCCGCACAGAAGCTGCCTCTGAATGTCAGACTTTCCGGCTACTATGAGGGGGCGCCCGATTTGGTGGCCGAAATCGTCTCCCCCAGCGATGGTCCACGGGAGGTCTACCACAAAGCCCTCATGTGGATCAGTTTTGGCGTGTCGCTCGTGTGGGTTGTGAACCCGGAGAAGCGCGCAATCGAAGTCCACCGCCCCAATCAACCCCTCCTGAGCCTGACCGAGAATGACATCCTCGATGGCGGCGAGGTCCTGCCCGGTTTCAACTACCCCGTGCGCGACGTATTTGATCTCTAATGTGAATTCAGACTGAGATCAAGGGTTTACGCATATCGTGAGAGCGAGCGAGACACTCGCACGCGCGATCCCAAGGTAAAGCCCGCGCGCAAAGTCCTAGTTTCAAGTGAGAATCGCATCAGCATGAGCCAGACAGACTCGATACGCGACATCGGGGGCTACAAGGAACTCTTCATCGACGAAACGGCGATCGCCGCGATGAAGAACGTCCAGTTGACTATGAACACCCCCTACCAGGACCACGAGCCGGTGTTTTTGCCGGAGGCTCCTTGGGAGTACCGTATTCATCCTTATGCGACGGTGATGCGGGAGGGGGATGTTTTTCGGCTGTGGTATCTGGCGTACGAGTGGGACGCGCCGGCGGGGGTGGAGTTGCCGGTGACGGGGACGGCGGAGGATTCGAGGCGCTTTTGGGCGCATACGCGGGGCAGGCTTTGCTACGCTGAGTCGACGGACGGTGTGCACTGGGAAAGGCCCAATCTGGGATTGGTGGAGTATCGCGGCAGTGGGGACAATAATATTCTGGGGCCGGCTGTGCACGACCGGGTGCAGCAGGCTGGCTGGAACGGGGGTACGGTATTCAAGGATCCGGGTGCGGCGCCGGAGCGGCGGTACAAGCTCTGGAGCCAGATCGTTGTGGCGGAGGAGGGTAAGTCGGGGCTGACAGGTTTCTGTTCTCCCGACGGTTTGCGCTGGACGGCGTGCGGGAACAATCCAGTTCCGGGGCATTGCGACTGCCTGAACGTGGTCTTTTGGGATGAACGGATCCGACAATATGTGGGGTATTCCCGTCTGTGGACGGCGGATAGTTACGGGGACCGCTACCGGGCGGTGCGGCGGCTGGTGTCGCCGGACTTTGAGCAGTGGGAGGATATGGGGCTCGTGCTGGGAGCGGACGAGGTCGATTTGTCGCTGCCGGTGAAGCGTCAGCGTCAGAGCCGGCAGATCATGGACTTTCACGGGAATTGCGTTTTCAAGTATCTTGGAACAGCGGACGCTTACCTTGCGCTGCCGGAGGTCTGGTGGCACTGGTCTACGAATCCGTTTCCAGAAGTCGGCAGAGACCAGGAGAAGATGGGCGGTTTCCCGGACACGGTTGACGTGCAACTCGCTACGAGCCGCGATGGGATCAAGTGGCAGCGGGCGGGGGGACGCAACCCGTTTCTGCGGCTGGGGCCGGCGGATGCGGGCGATTCGAAGATGATTTACGCGTTCACTCAGCCGGTGCAGGTCGGCGATGAACTGTGGATCTACTATGGCGGCTTCCGGTATGGAATCAGTGAGGGCGTTGCGCTCAAGAGGGGCGCTTACTTTCGCGCACGGCTGCGATTGGACGGCTTTGTCTCGGTTGATGCACCGTACGAGGGCGGCGAGCTGGTGACCGTGCCGCTGCGTTTTCAGGGGGACCGGCTGGCACTCAACGCGGACACGAGCGCGGGTGGCGCGATCCGGGTTCAGATCGAGGACGATGGCGGAACACCAGTTGGAGGCTATAGCATGGGCGAAGCCGACGAGGTGAACGGCAATTCTGTTCGCCATTTTGCGACCTGGGGAGGCCGTGGGCATGTGGGCGAACTGGCGGGGCGCGTGGTGCGCTTGCGGTTCCAGATGAACGGTTGTAAGTTGTACTCCTTGCAGTTTGTCGACAACAGCTAACCGGCGTCTGCGACGGCCAGGAGATTGGTTGATGGGCTCCCAGAACACAGACCAGAATGAAGCGTTTTCGATCGGCGCGGAGACACAGCTTTTCGTCGATGATGCTATCGTCAGTTCCAAACGCGGCGTGGTGCGCACGCTCCATCCGGGGAAGAAGCTGGAGCAGCCCGTGCTATTGCCCGACCGCCCGTGGGAGGGGGGCCGGGTCTACATCTACGGCACGGTGCATTTCGACGCCGACGCGCAGCAGTTTCGCATGTGGTATCTGACGCGGATTGGACGCGGGCACCAGCATCGCGCGCCCGGCCTGCGTGAACGGCAGGGGGATATGATCCTCTACGCCACTTCGGCTGACGGCATCAACTGGGAGAAGCCGCAGCTGGGCCTGCATGAGTTTGACGGCTCGCGTGCGAACAATATCCTCCTGTTCGATAAACACAGCCCCACCGTGATCGTTGACGAGGCGGCCGACCCATCCGAGCGCTACAAGATAGCTGCGTGGGACTGGAGCCGCGATCAGTTTGGCTACTGGGTTGCCCACTCGGCCGACGGCCTGGTCTGGAATGAGTATGACGTCAATCCGATACTGATGAACTCGACCGAGACGTTGGAGGCGATCACGGTAGCGCACGACCGGTGTTCGGGCGAGTATTTCGCCTTTCACCGGCGCTGGGGAGACATAGGCGGATTTGACCGCCGCCTGATCGCGGTATGCACGAGCAGGAACTTCCTGGACTGGTCCGAACCGGAACTGATCATCGTCAGTGATGAGCAGGACGATGCCTGGACCCAGGATCCCGAACAGCGAGGGGAGTTCTACGGCATGTCGGGCTTTGTCTATGGTGGACAGTTTCTCGGTTTCCTGCCTGTTTTCAACGTTTACCGCGACATGCGGGGGCAGGAGGTCGGGGCCGAGCAAAGCCCGTGGGATGGGCCGATCGAGGCGCAGTTGGTGCATAGCCGCGACGGGCGCAGCTGGGAGCGTTTCGCTGACCGTTCGCCGATCATTCCGCGCGGGGGGCGGGGCAGTTTCGACGCAGGATGCATTCTCTGTTCAGCCGACCGGCCGATCGTCCATGGGGACGAAATCTGGCATTACTATACTGCCATCAACACCATGCACGGCGGCCCAATGCCGCCGAAGACCGCGACCATCGCGCGGGCATCCTGGCGGCTGGACGGCTTTGTTTCCCTTGATGCGGGTCATTTTGGTGGGACGGTCGAAACGGTTCCGCTCAAACTGCCGTTGGGCCAACTCGTGGTCAACGCAGATGCCTCGCAAGGCAGCCTGTCAGTTGAGATACTCACCGCGGCCGGCGAGACTCTGGCAGGGTTCTCAAGCCTGGACTGCGCGGCAATCGGCTCGGACAGTGTGCGTCATGTCGTTCGCTGGCAGGATCACGAGCGGCTGCCGACGGACCAGCCTTTGCGTTTGCGTTTTCATCTAGATACTGCCCAACTATACAGTTTCCGTGTCAAGACGGCGGAGAACGAGTAGGGAATCGCCTGACTGCCACCAGCCAATTGAAAGGAATTGCGGGTAATGACGACAAATGGACAGACGATCAAGTCGGGCATTTTCATCATGCCGTTTCATCCGCCGGAGAAGCCGCTGGCGCAGGGGTATGACGAGGATATTGAGCTGGCGGTGATGGCGGATGAGTTGGGATTCGAGGAGTTCTGGATTGGCGAGCACCATACGATGCGGTACGAGACGGTGGTGGTGCCGGAGGTGTTTATCGGACGGGTGCTGGGGGTTACGGAACGTATCCGGCTGGGCCCGGCGCCGATCTGCGTTAATTTGCATCATCCGGCGTATCTGGCAACCCGGCTTGCTTTTCTGGACCACCTGGCCCATGGGCGGCTCAATCTGTGCCTTGGGCCGAGCGGGACGAGCACGGACTATGAGCTTTATGGGCAGCATCCGAAGGATGGCGGCAGGATGACGATTGAGGCGATTGACGTCATGTTGAAGCTGTGGACGTCGGACCCGCCTTACGAACATGAAGGCCAGTTCTGGCAGTTCTCGCTCAAGGAAAATGTCGATGAGGAAACCCAGTTAGGGTTCATCCACAAGCCGCTGCAACAGCCGCATCCTCCGATCCTCGTGCCGGGCATTACTCGCGATTCATACAGCCTAAAAATGGCGGGGCGGTACGGTTTCGCACCGTTTTCGGCTGCTGTGGCGGCGGGGAATGTGCTGGCGGACAACTGGGAGACATACGCACGCAGCGCGGAGGAGGCGGGAAGAAAGCCGGACCGGGCCGACTGGAGAGTGGCGCGGGCGATCTTTCTGGCTGATACGACTGAAGAGGCGGTGAAGCGGGCGCGGACCAACTCGGTAGGGAGGAATTATGAGTATCTCGCCAAACTGATGGATAAGACCCGGGGCAGGGGCGTTCTCAAGCGAGACCTGGAGATGTCGAACGCTGATTGCAATATGGACTACTGGATGTCGGAACAGATCATCGCGGGCGACGTGGACCATGTGCTGGAGCGGCTGCTGGCGCTGATGGAGGAGAGCGGACCGTTTGGCACTCTGGTCCTGATGGGCTTCGACTGGGACGACAAGGCGAGCTGGCTGCGTAATGTTGAACTGTTTCAGACCGAGTTAATGCCGGCGTTGAACAAGGCTGTGGCCTGAGCTGGCACCCTTTTACCCCGCCGAGGCGTGGCGACGCCGTGCCAGCAGGTGCGCGGGACGTCAGGCCAAACTGGGCTAGCTATTGCGCAAGGAATTCAGACTGTCCCAGTCAAATTGGAATGAAAAATGGTTGTTCTCCAACTCGGGTGAATGGAGTATGATTCCAGCAATTGGAGACTCCCGATAGGATAGAGTCACGCTTCTCAGGAGACGAATCAATGAAACTCAGCCAACAGCAACTCCAGTTTTTTGAGACATTCGGATTTCTTCACTTTCCCGGCCTGGTGAAGGAGGAGATCGGCTGGATTACGGAGGATTTCGAATCGATCTTCGCGACCAGCGGTCAGGTGCATGACGGGACGCAGCGATCTTGCATTGTGCCCTTTATCGATCAGCGAGAGCGGCTGTGCACGCTTCTGGATCATCCCAGTATTGATGGGCTTATCAGCAGTATTCTGGGCGACGACTTTAACTATCTGGGCGGCGACGGCAACTTCTACACGGGCGATACGCGCTGGCACAGTGACGGCTTTCACACGATCGGCAAATACCTGAAGGTGGCCTTCTATCTCGATTCGCTTACATCGGATACGGGCTGTCTGCGCGTGATCCCCGGCTCGCACCGGGAGGACCTTGAGGCGTGGTCAGCCCGGCAAGCGCGGGATGCCTCCGAGTTGTGGGGAATCTCGCAGCTGGAGGTGCCGCACGTGGCGCTGGAGACTCAGCCAGGAGACGTTGTGGCGTTCAATCATAACCTGATGCACTCGTCGTTCGGCGGAAGCACGGCGCGGCGTATGTTTACGATCAACTGCTGCGCCTATTGCGAGACGCAGGAAGAGATCGAGGAGCTGGAGAAGTTTGTTGCGGGCGGCGCACGATTCTGGAAGGACCAGATGCACTCCGACATCATGCGCAGTACGGCTTCGCCGTCACGGATGCGGCATTTGGAGCAGGTGATGGCGCACGAGAGCCATTTGCCGGCGCTGTCGGCCAAGGCGCGGGCGGAGATGGCGGAGCCGGCCCGGGGGTAGGAAAATGGCGGACAGGATCAGGATTGGCGTTGTCGGCTGCCGGGTCGGTGGGGCCTGGGTCACGGGTGCGTACGCGGGCGAGGATACGGTCGCCTGGGCTGTGGCTGACCTGAACCAGGAGCTGGCGCGGAAGGTGGCGCAAGAGAACGACGTCGCCCGGGTCTACGGAGACTATCGTGAGCTGCTGGCCGATGACGAAGTTGACGCGGTTGGCATCGCCACGGCACCGGACGTGCGCAAGCCGATGGTACTTGACGCGTTGCAGGCGGGCAAGCATGTGCTGGTGCAGAAGCCGCACGGCCGCGACGCCGCGGATGTTGAGGAGATCAATGCGACCGCCGCGAGCAGTGGAAAGACACTTGTCTACTCCTATTTCATGCGCCATGAGGAGGAGAACAAGAGGAGCCGATCGCTTATCGCCGACGGAAGGATTGGGCGTCCTTACCATGCGCGCGTCCACTACCACTATCGAGAGCGGGGCGTTGACTATGAGCCGCCGGCCGGGAGGGAGTGGTTGTATCGATGGGGCCTGAAGGGGGGCGCGTTGGGGCAACACGGCTCCCATTACCTCGACCAGGCCTGGTATTTGCTGGGCTGTCCGGAGCCACAATGGGCCTTCGCAGTCAGCCACAGCGCGTTTCCGACTCGGCTCGAAGTAGAGCGCCATTCCGAGGATTACATGAGCTTCCTGGTGGGTTGCGCCGGGGGCATCACCATTCAGATGGACACGTCTGCGGTCATCGCCACGTGGGCGGACCGGGCGTGGGACCTGCGTCTGCGGGTCCTGGGCACGGCTGGGACGGTTGAAGTCGAGTCGACGCGGCTGGCTTCGGGGCAGACACGTTCGGGCACGCGACGCTTGTTGGGCGCAATTTACAACGAGGGCGACAGTTTTGTAGAGGAGAATGCGGAGCACGGAAGCGGGGACTTTGACGGGGAGATCCGTGACTTTGCCGCAGCCATCCGCGGAGAGCAGCCTCCCGATGTGTCGCCGGCGGATGCGTTGACGTTCATGAAGCTGCTGGATGCTATCTATCTGAGCGCGGAGACCGGGGAAAAGGTGCAGGTCGCCGCGTAGAGGGTGGACTGGTCTGCAGCGGCGACCTGGACGGGTTTTGGCCCTCAGCCTCGCGCCGGCTCTTTCATTGTCTTTTTCAGTTCGCGCGTCAGGTCTGCCAGGTGGGTGTCGTTGGCCCTGACCTGCTCAAGATGGACCATACGCTCCGGCCCGGCGGTGGCGATCATGGCTTCGCCGTGAATGCGGTCGATCCAGAAGCGAGCCTCGCGGCCGAGTACCTCGCGCAACTCTTCGAGCCGGTGTTCTGGGTAGCGGCGTGAGAAGTTCATGGTGTACATGCGCCGACGCTCTGAGCCCCCGAAGGCGGCGTGTTTGAGATTGTGGTTGAACATGACGATGTCGCCGGGCATGGTCTCCAGGATCAGAGCCGGTACGTCGGGCCCTTCCTTTCCCCAGATCTTGCCGCTTTCCCGAATATCCTTCTCAAGAGCATCGGCGTAGGCGTCACCGGCGCGGTGGCTGCCGGGAATGACGCGCAGTGCGCCGCTTTCGCGCGTGAGCGGGTCGAGGTAGAAGGCGATCTTGATGCTGAGAACGCGTTGGGCGCTGTAGCCGTCGGAGTGCCAGCGGGTGTCGCCGGCGTAGTAGTTGCCGTCGCCGCTGGTGTAGTTGAAGTCGTCGCCGCAGATGCTGGCGGCTATGTCGTGGATGCGGGGGTCGTCGAGAAGGGAGCTGAGAAACTCGCTCTTGTCGGGGAAGGGAAGGATGCAGGAGCGCTGCACACCATCGTGATCGCGCCCGTGGTGGCCGCCGCCGTGTGCAGCCCAGATGGCTTCGAATTCGTCGATGATTCTGTCTGCGCAGTCGGCCAGCAGGCCGGGAAAATAGAGATAGCCGAAGGTGTCGAAGAATGCCAGCTGTTGCGGTGTGAGTCGAGTCTGCGCCACTGAGAACTCTCCTTTAGTCTGACAATACGGTCCTCTGACTGTTGTCGACCGAACAACGATCTTCTCTGACGAAATAGTAGTGGCAATTTCAGTGAATTGCAACCTGTAAAGATGAGGCGGGTGCATCTTAGATTTGGGGCGGCAACAGTCTGGCGGGAATCCATGGCTGCGGTGGCTGAAATCAGTTAACGTCTTTTGGCGAGACGCAGTGCAGGCCCGGCCTGGCATTACAGTGGAGTCCGTCAGTTGGGGAGGGTGCGAGGGCAGGCCCTTGGCCGGCACCTACGGGGATCTGACGGGACGTGGTCTGGCCAGACACCTTCGATTAGGCACTTGTCACCAATGGCGCCACCAGGTCGATTAGGCATGTTGTAGGAGAGGGGGCGTTGGGGGGGGGGGGGCCCC
>JAPPKT010000604.1 GCA_028819675.1 Caldilineaceae bacterium
CCACTGACCACTGACCACTGACCACTGACCACTGACTACTGACTACTGACTACTGACCACTGACCACTGCAGTTCAAATTGAGCAAAGCACTATTCTATGCTAAGGTGGCGACCGGGTCCCCACGCCTATACCGCAAGAGGACAACCGATGGCTGAGCAATATGTTGCCCAACTGCAGCGGCAAAGCCGCCGCCTCACCCTCATATGCAGTCTGACCCTCGTGGTCGGTGCCATCCTGTTGCGCCTGGGCGCGCTGAACCCCGATTTCAGCGCCCGCCGCTGGCTTATGATCTCTGCCCTCACCGTGGCCGGCGTCTTCTGGTTTCTCCGACGCGTCCTCGACCAAAACCATGCCCCCGGGCGCCAGGAGCTCTTCGCCGACCTGGGCCCTGCCAACGTACTCACCATATATCGAGGCCTTGCCTACGCCTGGATGGCCGGATTCCTCCTCCTGCCAAGACCCGGCGGCCTCTTGGACTGGCTCCCTGCTCTCCTCTATATCGGGGCAAGTGTAGCCGACGTTTTCGACGGCTACCTGGCCCGCAGATCGAACAGAGTGACCCGTCTCGGCGAGACATTGGACATGGAATTCGACGGCTTTGGCGTTCTCGTAGCCTCTGCCCTGGCCGTGCAATACGGACAACTGCCCCTGGTCTTCCTGCTCGTCGCGTTTGCGCGTCCGCTCTTCGTCTGGGGAATGATGTGGCGTACCCGGCAGGGCCTTCCCAACCACCAAATGACCGACAGCGACCAGCGCCGCATCATCGCCGGCCTCCTGATGATCTTTCTTTCCACCGTCCTCTGGCCTATCTTCGAGCCCCCCGTTACCTACGCCGTCGGTGCCGTTTTCGGCGGCGCCGTCGCCCTCAGCTTCCTGCGCGACTGGCTCGTAACCATCGGCTGGCTTCGGCCGGCCCATCCCGCTTACATCAATTGGCGCGCCCGCCTCAAACTTTGGGCCTTCGTCTGGGCGCCCGTACTCCTCAGGATTGCGATTGCTCTCCTGGTCGCGCTTGTGGTCTCGACCCTCCTCGCATCCGGCACCGCCCTTCCCGCCTCGCTGAGCTGGGCTGTCGCCGCCGTCGCAGCCGCCGCCGGCCTGACGGCCCTCTTTGGCATCGGCGCCAGAACGTCGGCGGGCTTCGTCAACGCTGCCGCCTATCTCTACTTCATCTTTGGCGGCCAGCCTTGGGTCGGCCTGACATTGCTCGTACTCGCTTCGCTCCTTCTCGTCCTAGGCAGCGGCTACTTCACACTCTGGGTCCCCGAAGAGCGCTGGTTGCGCGTCGGCGCAGCCGGCTCCTGAGCGTTGCTGGCCATCTCAACCGGCTTCCAATTCCTTCAAAAAAGAGCGGCAAACCCCCGCACTGAACTGGCGAACAGCAGGTTCTGTCTCCCCAGGAATGAGCCAAACCTCCTCCCAATCAGCCCGCTGTCAGCGCATAAATCGGCGTTGTAAGAAAAGCCAGTCTGTGCAATGATAGTGAGTGTTCCCATCCCCCTCGCAGCGAAACGCTTGAGGATGACCGCTAAAGGAGAAAGACGATCATGCTGGATCTGCGTTCATTGGATTCACAGTCAAAACGCATCATCGGCCTCGCACTGCTGACAGGCCTGATCCACCTGTTTGTTGGCTTCCAAAGTCAATTCATTTTGGTTCTGAATGGGCTAGGCTTCATCGCGCTGGCCATCGCTCTCTACCTGCTTCCTCAACTCGCAAACTGGAGAACCCAGATCCGTTGGGTTCTGATCGTCTACACCGCGGTTACGATCATCGGTTACTTTGCAATCTTCCCGCAGCCGCTCGACTACGGGCTCGGCCTCGTGACCAAGGCCGTCGAAGTCATCCTGATCGTGCTTCTCTTCATTCAATCGAGGTAACACTATGCACATCGAGGACCTGGAAACGCCCGTCGGCGTCGTCGATCTGGATCGCCTTGCCACCAATATCGACCGGTTCCAGACCTATCTGGACAGCCACGACATCGATAACCGTCCCCATATCAAGACCCACCGCATCCCCGCAATCGCCCACATGCAGATGGAAGCCGGCGCCGTCGGCATCACCTGCCAGACATTGAGCGAAGCCGAGGTCATGTGCAGCGCCGGGATCAGAGATATCTTTCTGCCCTACAACCTGCTCAGCAAGGCCAAACTGAGACGCCTGATGCTCCTGTCGCGCCGCGCAAAAATGAGCGTCACCGCGGACTCAGCCCGCACCGTCGCCGGATACGCCGAAGCCGCCGCGCATGAAGGCACCGTCCTCCCCGTCCTGATTGAAATGGATGGCGGCTATGAGCGCTGTGGCGTGACCACGCCGGAAGGTGTCCGCGAGCTGGCTCGCCAGATCGACTGCGCCTCCCATCTTCACTTTGGCGGGCTGATGGTCTACCCTTCGAATCCGGAGTCGAACGCCTTCATGGGCGAATCGAAAATGCTGCTGGCCCAGGACGGGCTGCATGTCGAGCGGGTCAGCGGGGGCAGTTCATTTGTCATGTGGCAAGCCCACGAGTTCACCGAAATCGATGAACACCGCGCCGGTATGTACGTCTACGGAGACCGCAACCTCGTCGACGCCGGTGCCATGACCCTTGACCAATGCTCCTACATCGTGTTGGCCACCGTCGTCAGCCGCCCCACCGACGACAGGGTCGTCCTCGATTCAGGCAGCAAGTCCCTCGCAGCAGACGGCGCCCGCCAGTCTCCCGGCCACGGACTGATAGTCGAATATCCTGATGCTGAGATTTTCAAGCTCTCAGAGGAACACGGCCACGTGGATGTGTCGCGCTGTGACCGCAAGCCGGAGATCGGCGAAAGAGTCAGCGTCCTCGTCAACCACTGCTGTGTCTCCAACAATCTCTTCCCGCGCATCGTCGGACACAGGAATGGCGAAGTTGAACTCGAGTGGCCGGTCCTCGCAAAGGGATGGTGAATAGAGACAGCGCAGCGTCGTCCTGCCGGCATCCCTCACGGCCGGCGCCACCATACGCGCCGCCGGTACAGCTCAAAAAGTGATGCCCAACAGACTGGGCGCCACCACGATACCAAGATAGGCCAGCAGCAAGACTACGAGAACCAGGCGGATCTTCCCCCACGCGCTCAGGTTGTTGAACCAACCGCCTCCGCTCGGACGCGGTCTGCCAGCCGGTGGCGGAAACGCTTGGGCCGCCCCTTCTTCATGTCGCCTCTGTGGAATACTGGCCGGCGCATCTGATGCAGGATCGACGCTGGGGCGCGGCGGCGCCCCCGCTTGAAAATCAACGCCCCCAGCGGGCTGGCTCAGGATGCGATGCAGATCCGTTGCGACCGAGGGCAAGCGCGATTTAAGTAAGTCCAGCCCGGGATACTCAACGTAGAGCAGGTCTACGTCAGTCTCCGCGAACGCACTCTGACCGTACGGCTCATCCGACAGAATCGCCTTCTCCCCGAAAACCTCTCCCTCACCGCGCGTCCAACTGCCGGCCCCGTTCAGAAGCTGAAGGCGCACGACCCCTCTCTCAATGAAATACAGCGCATCGCTCGGCGCTCCCGCACGGAATACCTGTTCCCCTTGCCGCAAATGGGCCTGTCTCAAATAGCGGGCCACCTCCCTGAGCTCGTTGACCTCGAGGTTGGCCAGCAGTGGGAACCGCCGCAGTCGCTCCGCTGTCACCGGCGCCGGCCGCGAGGCAGTCCGCGACGCCAACGCCCGGTCGAGTGCCTGGCCTATCGCAGGCAACTGCCCCACCAGTTCCTCAAGGTCGGACCGGTAAAGGACCCACAGATTCGTATTGCCGATCGCAGTGGCGTTCTCAGCCCGGTCCTCGCCCGTTAACAGGCTCATCGCCCCAAAATAGCTGCCCACCTCAACGCGGGCCAGCTCCTGCAGCACACCGCTCTCATTTTCTGCCGTCAGTTCCACCTCACCTTCATCTACCAGCAAGAGTGAGTCACTTCTCTCGCCGAGACGGTAGATCAGTTCACCTGACGGGACGTGCTGCAATACCAGCTTCTGTGCGATGGCATGCAAGTTGGAAGGTTCCAGCTGGCCGAAAAGAGGCGTCTGCGCCAGCCTGACCACCGCCTGCGTCTGGTCCGTCAAGCTCAGCCGGCTGCGGCTGTGTCTTCCCAGTGCCCGCCGCAAATGCGGGTATTGGCTGCTCAAACTGTGAAATGTCGCCGCCGGCAACGACCATACCAGGCAGTCGTCTACCGAAAACGCGCTCGCATTGTACGGCTTGTTCGTCAACAACGGCAGGACCCCGAATAGATTGCCCGGCTCTACCAGGCTCGCAGTCGGGCTTGGCTCCTCCGGGGTGGGCGCAGGCTGCAACTCCAGCGCACCCTTTTCCAAAAGGTAAAGTGCCTCAGCCCGTTGGCCGCTCTGATACAGAAACTTGCCCCGCTGCAACTGCTGCGGCTGCATACTTCGCGCCATCGGCTCGATCACCCGGTGCGGAAGCCCGCCTAACGCACGCGTCTTGATCAGCTGTTCAACCAGGTAGTCCTCAAGTTGCGAAATCTGCTCGCCGAAGTTCTGACTGAGTTTGATCCCAATCCCGTACTGCCTCTGCAACAGCTGGCGCAGCCCCGAGTCCGGCAGTGACCACAGGTGAACGTCTGACGCCGCCACCGCGCTGGTGTTATGCGCCAGGCCCCGCAGAAACTCGGCCTCACCCAACAGACTGCCCGGCCCCAGCGTAGCCAGAACCGAACCGTTTGAATCAAACAACCGCACGAAGCCGCCCCGTATCAGATAAAGGTCACTGCAGTTCTCATCGCTGCGATAGATCGTACCCCCGCCCGGAAAACTCTCTTCGCGCAGTATCCCCGTGATCTCCTCCAGCTCCACGTCTGACAAATCGTGAAAAAGAGGCGTTGCGCGCAGAAAATCAACAGACATGATTACTCCTTTCGGACACCGTATTCCCGGCCCAACTCAACTTCTATTGTGCCAGAACGGGTATACAATCTCCAATGCCTTCTCGACAGCTCTCTTCCCAATGTGAGTGCCTTCTTCGCCATGCCTCGCGTAGCAGCGGAGCCGAACCAATCTCGCGAGCAACTCGCAGTAAGAGGTTGCCCCGTCTCTGACCACTGACTACTGACCACTGACCACTGACTACTGACCACTGACCACTGCACTCCCCGGTCTTGAGGTTTCCTGGACGCGAATGGTAGGATGCTATTGGCATAGTGGAGAAACCGCCACGCGCCTGATATAATGAATCCAAACAGGTTTGGAAAGTGAGATGCGGCAAGACGCAAAACGGTCTGCTACCATTGCAGACCGTCCAATAGCAGGGTTTTTCTACCTCTGGCCTGCTCTCTCTTGGCCGACAGGGGGACTATCTGCCTGAATCCTGCTCTCTCCCAGCGGGGAATACCTAACTCAGACTGGTGCCGAAGGTGGGAGTCGAACCCACACGGGTTTCCCCACACGAGTTTGAGTCGTGCGCGTCTGCCTATTCCGCCACTTCGGCTCAAAAAAATTATAGCGGTTGCGGTCAGATTCAGTCAAATACCCAGCTCTTGGGCTAGCATTCTCCGCTGAATTTCTGTCCCATCCGCCTTAACTTCAGGCGAACCGAAAAGCTGCGCAACGAGCGGGTAGT
Source organism: Caldilineaceae bacterium (assembly GCA_028819675.1). The sequence continues at coordinate 5,595 of JAPPKT010000604.1, forward strand.
GACCTTTCGCCCCTCTGCCTCCGGAGTGGTTCGCCGCAAAGGTGCCATAGCAGACTCTTCATGGACCAGGACATACTCATAGAACGCTCTCTGCAAGGAGACTTGGAAGCGTTCAACCAACTGGTGATCGAATACCAGGGTCTTGGATACGGCGTCGCCTATCGCCTTCTTGACGACCCCGATTCGGCAGCCGATGCCCTGCAGGACAGCTTCATTAAAGCCTATCGGGCGCTTGACAACTACCGTGGCGGCAACTTTAAAAGTTGGCTCATGCGTATCGTCGTCAACACCTGCTACGATCACCTGCGCAGCCGTCAGCGAAAACGTACCGAGAGCCTCGACGACATGCCCGTAGAAGAAGAGTATGTCGCCCAGCTGACCGATCGCAGCGAAACTCCCCACGAATATGCCGAACGCCAGGAGCTTCAGGCGCTCATCGGGTCGGCCATCACCTCCCTGCCCGAGGTCCTGCGTACTGCCATCGTCCTGCGCGATGTCGAGGGGTATGCCTACGAAGAGATCGCGGAGATAACCAGCGCCGCCGTCGGAACGGTTAAATCACGGATAAATCGTGCGCGCGGAAGAGTTCGCGACTATCTGAGCAAGAACGCGGAACTTTTGCCGTCAGTCTATCGTCATTCTTTGAAGTAGGGGAGAACTGTATCCTCTGCAGGTTGGCTGTATAGAAGCCAAAGTTCCATTCACTCAAGCAAAGTGGCAGACAGGCCGTGAAGAGTTGAGAGGTCATTCAAGCCCGTGAGCCGATAACAGAGAGCAAACCAATATGGATCCTCAAAGTCTGAATTCGGTCGATGAAGATCTGGTAGCAGCTTACGTAGACGGCGACGTTACCACCGAAGAACGGCAACGTGTAGAGGCAGCCATGGCGGCCAGCGAACAGGTCGCTTGGGAGGTGAATACACTGCGCCGGACCGTCGAGCTGCTGCAGGATCTGCCCAGCGTGCCCCTTCCCCGCTCCTTCACGCTGACCGAAGATCAGGTCGCTGACGTCCTCCAGGAGCGGCGCGCTCTCGCCAAAGTCAACGCATCACCGCCCAGCGAAGTCGAAGCCCCGCCGCAAAGCCCTTGGCAGCGCTTTCTCACTTTCCTGAGTGGCGGCGATCTGGCGCTGCGCAACGCAGCCGCCCTCGCGGCCGTTCTGCTGCTCCTGGTATTTGTGGCCGAAACCGGACTTCAGCGGACGCAGCCAGGATCGCAATCAGGAGGGAACGAGCAGCTTTCCAGCGGCCCCGCAGTCCCCGAGGGGCAGGTGACGGCCGTAGGCGGCTCTCTCTCGCAGCAGCCTGATTCCGGCGCCGGCGGACAGTCTGCTTCCGAAGGCGGAGCTGAAGGTGCCGTGGCAGACAGCAGCGACGAGCAAGACGACGACCCTCAAATCGGTGTTATGAGCATCGGGGATGAAGGACAGCAATCTGCCTCACCGGAACAAGAGCAGGCCGCCGCACAGCCGCAACCTGATACCAGCTCCGGTGCCGCCGCAACCAATCAACAGCAACTTTCTGACAACCAGGGCGCACAACCTGCCGACCAGCCACTGGTTACCGTCCTCAGGTACGCCCGAATCCTTCTCGTTCTGGCCGTCATCGTGCTCTGGCTCCTTAGCCGCACCAAGTCCAGAAGCCGCCGTGCCTGAACTCCCCGAAGTTGAAACCTACGTTCGCGCGCTCAAACCTCTGTTGAAGGGAAAAACTATCCTCTCGGCCGAGGTGCACTGGCCCCGCATTATCGCCGTCCCTGATGCCGGTCGCTTTACCGACCTAGTCCGCGGGCGCAGTTTCTCTTCCTTCGGACGCCGCGGAAAATACATGCTGCTCGGTTTGGACAGTGCCGAGACCCTTATCGTCCACCTGCGCATGACCGGCGAGCTGCGCCTTCACCCTCCCCAGGCCCCAGGCGCGAGCGCCGCCGACGCCCCCGTCGACAAGCACACCCACGTTCTGTTCGACCTCGACACCCGCGAACAGCTGAGATATCGCGACACTCGCAAATTCGGGAGAATCTGGCTGGTCGAGGATACCGGAGAAGTTGTGGGAAAGTTGGGTCCCGAACCGCTCGACGATGCCTTCGTCCCGCAGACCCTGGCCCAAACGCTGGCCGGGCGCAAAGCCAACGTCAAAGCGCTCCTGCTCAATCAATCCCTGCTGGCAGGCGTCGGAAACATCTATGCCGACGAATCCCTGTTCCGCGCCAGGATCGACCCCCGCCGCGCCGGGGGATCACTTGCCCTCGAGGAGATAGAGCGTCTTCACTTGGCTTTGAGGGATGTCCTGCTGAAGGGAATCGAGGCGCAGGGCAGCTCGGTCCAAAACTATGCTCCCCCGACGGGAGCAAAGGGCGGCTTTCAAGAACAGTTCCGGGTCTTCCGCCGCAGCGGCGAGCCCTGCTTCGCTTGCGGTACTTCAATAAGCCGTATAGTGCTCGCGCAGCGCAGCACGCACTTCTGTCCCGCCTGCCAGAATTGAGCGGCTAGCCTTTCCTGCAATGATGCAACCGGGGCATCCTCCCCAGCCGCTGGTCATGCAACACCGGGGCCGCTCTGGTGCCCTACGCGCCCTGCCCGGGTGTGTGGCGGCGCTTCGTTTCGGCCAGTTCCGCCTCCAATTCAGCCTTCCGCCTCAGTTCAGCCTCTCTCCCCTCGGCCAAAGCCCGGTCCCAGCGCGACTGGTACTTGGAGTCGAATGTTGTGGCCCGTGACGGTCCGAAAATATAGGCTGCGACTGCGCCGGCGACGGCACCAAAGATCAGGCCGATCACGAAATTCTCAGTCTTGCCCAATGCTCATGTCCCCTGTCTGGCTTGAAGCCCCTCTACCTGCGCACGAAGCCTTCCACTTTCCCAAAACTCAGACCGCAGCCTCCCGTTTCAACCAACCGTCCCGTCAATGACCGTTACGTCCTGGGGCTCCTGTATACGGACCGGCTTCGCGCTCATCTCCTCTTCCGGCAGCAACAGACCCGTCAACACGTAAACCAGTACCCCCGTGCCGACGCTGCCTATAGCAAAGGCAACCCAGATCAGCCGCACAAGATTGGCGTCCAGACCGATCGCCTTGCCGATGCCTCCGCACACACCGAAGAACATTCGCTCCTCACGGCTGCGCTTCAGCGGGATGCTTGACTTCGCACGGCGCAGACCATTCTTGGCCGACTCGCGGTTCAGCCGCGACGTCGCCTGTGATCTCTTCTCCCGTACCTTTGCGCGCGCGCTGAACAAGCGGCTGCGCCACGCCCGTTGGTTCTTCAGCAAAAGCAACCCTGCGCCGATCAACAGGGCCGGCCAGAAAACCAGGCCCATCACACTCCAGAAGACGTGCCACAGGGCCGGTAAGACGCCAAGATTCGCCAGCAGCCAGATGACGCCGAAAGCCACCAGCAGAAGGCCCGCCCGCCCGACGTTGCGTTCATTCAGCTCCAACGTTGCCGGGGCATGTTGCCCCGCCTTTGCCGTCCCTACGGGAAGCAGCAGCCACAGCGCGGCGTAGGCAAGCAGCCCGGTCCCCGCCGTCCCCAGTGTCAGTACCACCCACATGATCCGTACCAGTATCGGATCAATCCCAAAATAGTCGCCCAGCCCGCCGCAGATCCCGCCGACTATCTTGTCCTCGGGATGACGGAATAGAAACGTGTCCTTGTTCTCGTCCGGTCCGGCACGCTCCTCGCTCTCAACCGTCTCCACCGGGATCTCGACCTCTACCGTTGCCGTTTGGGCCTCCGGCACTACGATCTCCTGCTCCTCCGGTCCCGATGCCTGCTCAGGCTGGCTTGGTGTATTTTCATTCATTGCAAACTCCTGCAGAACTGGGTAGCGGCGGCTTTGCCGTCTCTGTGGCCGAATACAACTGCTTACAATCTATACGCAGCCCCACTGCAAGAGTTTCGCGCCCCCGCTGCATCGTTCCCCGGCGGCGCCCCGTCCTTCCGTCCCATGCGCGTTCTCAGCCTGTAGCTGGCCATATCTGCTCTCGCATCCTGGGTCATTCTGCCATCAAGCTCTCAACTCTCAATGCGTACCTCTCGCCCCTCCTCCTGACTGCGGTAAATGCCGTCCAGAATCTCCTGCACCTGTAGCGACTGCTCAGCCGGCACCGGAGAAGGCCCCCCTTCCAGGACAGCCTTGGCAAACTCAACACATTCCAGGGCGTGCGGCTCCATCTTGTCCTGCGTCAGCTGCAGAACCCGGTTCGAAAACTGTTTCGTCTCGTAGTTCGTTTCCAGGATCTTGGTGGTGGGCCAGTGGCAGCCGCCCTCCGTACCGTACAGCCAGATCTGCGTGTCCTCGCCCGGCGTGTCGTGATGCAGAAGCCAGCTGGTCTCCAGAACAAGAGTGGCCCCGTTCTCGAAGCGCACGAACGCGGCCGCGAAATCCTCCACGTCCATGTCCTTGGGCACCGGTGCCAGACGCCACGCGCTGAATGCCCCCTCATGTTCGGCCAGCGGCGCCTTGGCCACCCCGGAAACCGCCACCGGCTGCGGATTGTCCATCAGCCATAGCGTCAGGTCCAGAATGTGAACGCCGACGTCGATCGTCGGCCCGCCGCCGCTGTGCTTCTTGTATATGAATCCGGGCCGCACCGGCAGCCACCCCCGTCGCAGCATCCAGCTGCGGGCGTGGTATATCTCCCCCAGCGTCCCCGTACCGACCTCCGCCTTCAGCGCCTGCGAATCCCCTCGAAAGCGAAAATGCTGTGCCGTCATCAGCAGCTTCCCGGTCCGGTCACGCGCCGCGATCATCTGCCGGATCTCCGCCGGTGTCGGCGCCAGCGGCTTTTCGCATAGTACGTGCTTGCCCGCCTCCAGCGCCGCGATCGACAGCGGCGCATGGTACCGGTTGGGCGTGCACACGTCGATAATGTCGATGTCCGGGTCGCTGAACAGCGCCGCCGGGTCGCTTTCCAGTTTCTTCACCCCGTAGAGCGCGCCCCACCTTTCCAGCGCCTCCGCCGAAATGTCGCTTCCCGCCACGACCTCTGCCTCCTCCGAAGCGGCCCACCCCGGCATGTGCGCCCTGGCGATCCCGCCCACGCCTACCACCCCAACCTTCAGAATCTTCGACACACCCCCATCCTTTCAATCTCTGGCTCTGCCCACGCAGTTGACGACAAATGTTGGAACTTCAAATACAGAAACTTCGGACCCTAATCTGACTGCCCAAAATACGGAAAATGCACCAGCGACTGCAGCCTGCCCCAAACAACCACACCCCTTGCACCCGCCGATTCCGTACCCAGACCTCAACCGCGATTCCAATGTCGCATACCATACCGAAACACGCCTCAGATCATAGCACGTCTAACCACCTGACTCAATCGCATTCAGCCGCCGGTGTGCATCCCAATGTTTGGGCGAACTTTCGTATACCTCTGGTGGCACCCAAGCCACGGTCAGTTCCTATTCCAGCTTCCGCCAGGTTTAGCGCCGCCTCTGACCACTGACTACTGCAGTTCTGGGCGGTGGGGGCGGTTATGGCCCCCCCATTTGGGGGGGGGGGGGGGGCCCCCCCCGCCGCCGCGGGCCGGGCGGGCGGGGGGGGGGGGGGGGGGGGGGGGGGGGGGGGGGGGGGGGGGGGG
>JAPPKT010000586.1 GCA_028819675.1 Caldilineaceae bacterium
GACCCTTGGCGCGATTGCCAAGGCGTTGGGGGCGGACGTTTCGGAGCTACTGGTGGAACCGGAGTTTCTTCGGCAATAGTCATTAAAGGAGTTCCAATGCTGTGGGTGACGAACGGAACGACGATGGTGGACGCGGCGGGCCGCGAGGACGGCGCGATCAGCGGCAAGGTGTCGGACTCGGTGGGCGCTGACGGTGAATCCGATGGCGGGGAAGGGGATGTGCTAGATTTTGCGGTACGGCTTGTCGTGCATGACGGGATTGTGAAGGATGCGGAAGTGAAGAAGCTGTGGGGGGATTTCGACGCGAAGGGATTGGGGTAAGAGGGTGTTCCTGGCCCTAAGACTGGACCATGTGTTTATGTGTACGGTTGAGCGGGTCGTCGAACAAGAGAGGGGTAGTTCCGATGGCCAATATACGGTGACGATACGCTCTGCAACTTCCAGCATCTAACTAGATAGAAGCCATTTTCCTCGTTTCCTAGTCTAGGACTTTAGGTCAACCACTATCCTTTTTGTGGCCGCATCAAACTGCGTTGCCGCTTAAGACTGCTTCTTTTTCTCGCGGCCTCGGTGTTCTTTCCCCACTCAGATAATTTTTCTAAGTTTGTAGAATATTCACGACCTGCTCGTTTTCGATAACCTCGCGTGTTACGTGAGAGTCGGAAATTTTGTCAATTTCGGGGCAAATGCTACGATGTCGCAACCTCAGGATTGACACCTCTGTTACGAATAGAACAGTGAGACTCTAAGCAGGTAAGTCCCATAGAACGCAACTCATGGCAAGTTGCCCGTTTGGTGACTGACTTGACAGATGACCACATACAATCCAACGGCATCGACTAATTGATGCCTCCTTTCACATATTAGGAGACATTCCTCAATGGCACCGCTTGACTCTTCTCAATTGCAGTTCTGCCGATCTAAAGAGTCCAACATCAGACTATTGGCACCAGCAGGATGCGGAAAGACTAGCTCCCTACTCTACCGATGTAGCAGTCTCATGTCTTCATCGTCGAACAGCCTTCGTTTCCTCATTATCACTTTCACGAACGCCGCGGCAGAGGAAGTGAAGGATCGGCAAGCGAACGCCTCTGAGTTTGAATGCTTAAAGGACAGAATGACAGTTACTACCCTGAATGCCCTAGGCTGGCGTCGTATCCGCAGCCGCGTGAATAACGCACGTCTGTTGCAGAACCCTACTGACAGACACTTTGCGGTATTAAACCAACTTCGGCCCGTCTGGAATGACAGATCTCATATTGCACAAGCTGTTTCACAACGTGGCCGAAATGCCAGGACACTTCTTGATGTAATGGACAATTTGAAGTCGATGGGATTTGACCATACCACCGACACCAACTTTGAAAGATTTCAAGGGAGAATTCAAAGCCTCAAGTTACAGGGCGCGTCGTGGAGAATCGAAGAGCAGTTCGACTCACTCACCAGAATGGGAATCCTTGAAAGTCACACTCAGAATAATGTCGAGCATGCATCCCATAGCGCGAAAGCATTTTATGATAGGTTCTTCACTTTCTGGCGCGACGCCTCAGCTAGCCTTTTGGACCAATCGACCTTTACGTTCGAAGACCAGAAATACTGGTCTTATCTCGATCTCAGGTCTCCTGGACCTGACGGTAAAACTAGACCGTTCATTTATGGCGCAGCCAGGTACGACCACATACTTGTGGATGAATTTCAAGACATCAATCCGCTGGATCTGGCACTTATCAAGGTGATAGTTGATCGGAATCAATCTACACTCACCATTGTTGGCGACGATGATCAGGCGATCTTCGAGTGGCGGGGGGCAAGCCCGGAATACATTTTGCAACCACAAAGATACTTTGGGTCGCCCTTCAAAGATTACTTGCTTGAAACGAACTATCGATCTCCTAAAAATATCGTTACCCATTCACAAAATTTGATTGCTCACAACAGGAACCGTGTCGAAAAACGTGTCAGCGCTGCGGAAAACGCAGCCAATGCTGAAATTCGAATCGTTCCGCTGGATAGGATTAGCGACCGATTGAAGTATGTAACTGAAATCGTGCGCGCCGCAGAGCCTGGCAAAGTTGCTGTCATCGGCCGCAGACGAAGCCATCTCATTCCGTATGAAATCTATTTTGCATCCGACGGCGCCCCCTTCAAGACTGCTGCGGATTTGGACATATTTGGGACCAAGGCTCTTGATGACTTCACAAATCTCTTGGGAGTGTGGGAAAGTGGCGAAAGCAGAACTCGTCCGGGCCAAGCAGTAAATGACGCACTTCTGATTTGCAATCTCATCAAGAGGTTCCCGCTTAATAGAAAAGATGCTCCAAACTTGAAGACTCACTTACAACGTGTGCGTGCTCGCACCGCGATGGACGCTGTCCAAGCTATTGCCAGCTATACCGGAGCACCTTTAAGTGGAAAAAGCCACACTGATCTGTATGAAGTGGCAGATGCCTTTTTGAGTGCTGACAGTTTATCTGAAGCCATAAAGGTCATCGATAAGGAATTTGCAGGACTCAGCTTTGATTGGGACAAGCAAGAGGAAAGTATCTGGCACACAGCTCCGCCCCTACTTCAGCTTGCCGAAATCGCGGAGGACGAGGGGTTTGAGGCAGACGATCTAATCGAAAGAATCTTGAATGCTAAGATGCAGCTTGAGGAATACCGGAACTTGGAGGACGTCGCACATGAAGGCGAGACCTCTCGAGTTTGGGAGAGGCCACTTCACTTGCTGACAGCCTTTAGAGCGAAAGGCAAAGAATTCGATACGGTTATTCTCCTCGATACTGTTAATGGTATTTGGCCGGACTATCGTGCCAACGACGAAAGACGCTTGGAGGCAGAGCGCCGCCTGTTCTATGTGGCATTTACAAGAGCTCAACGGCGAGTCATCATGTTAACGGAAACAGGCGCCCCCATTAGTCCATTCATTGGAGAACTGGAGTTGCCAGAGAGTTGAGCAGGCTTGACCCCTATAGCCGCTCCCCAAGCCAAAGTGAAAGACGGGTTAGGGCGTCGAATTGGACAAGATTCGGAATTGAAAAGCTAGGCCTCCTGCAGCATCCGTCTGGATGATCCTTATTTTTCCCGTTTCGCGGTCCATACATTGGGGCCCACCTCATGTTACGTGGTAACTAACTTACCCGTCACCTAACGCGTCTTGCCTGCTATATCCGAGCAACTCTCTTATCCTTTCCGTTAATCGTACTCTCCGCGCATCGTAGAACGTCACGAACTCGGTGATCGACTCCGGCACGTCGCCCAAGAGATGGCGATCCTCATAGTCGCGTCTAGCCGCGACGTCGTCCTTGTACTTCCTGGAAAGCCATTCAGCTGGCATTGTGGCGTTTTTCTGCATGTTCGCCGGCCCCGGGAGCAGTTGCAGGTTGGCAAGCCCGTCTTTGCGCTTCCTGAAACACGCTATCTCGTCTTCCGCAACATTAGCGTCCTTCAAGCTGCGATCAGTAAGCCTTGCGGAAGGGAAGATATGGTCCACATGAAAATTGTCACGCAGATTAACAAAGGGAAACAGAAGCGATAACAGAGCAAACGTGAGCCTGTCGCTGAACCGCATATCCGCCAAATCCTCAGCTTCTTCGTCGTTGAACTCTAATTCTCTTCCCCTTCTTGCCATTTCTACATAGATAAGGGCAACAGGAAAAGTGCCAGAGCCACTCTCCCCTATGACCCGTCGCAGGGCTGTCAGAAGCGTATCCAATCCGCTGCCCCAGACACCGGACTTCAGCAGGCTTCGCGTTAGCCATTCTCGAATCTTCTCTCTGTCCGACTCATGACCGTCGTTAGTAAGGAAGGAGTCTCCTGGATTCTTTAGAAAGAGATAGTATGCTATGGGCAGAATTGCACTATGAGCGGTCAGACTTCGATCAGTGAAACCAAACGACTCGACTAGACGAACTGTCAGTATGAGCGCTCTTTTGATTTTCTCCCACTTACTTTCAAATATTTCCATATTCTCTCGATTAAAGTTGTCCACTTTGAAACCGACGCTGCCGATGTCGCTCAGCATGAGTCCGGCCTTGAGAACAAGGTCTTTTGAAAAATTGAACCCGGTGCCTATGCTGTTGAGTTCATCGACCAGGTCATGAATCTCTTGTCGGGCGTCGTGATCGGTCCACTGCGCAACCGCTATCGATAGCAGCAGGTCTGAATGAGATAGTGGCGTTCCCCCATCGTTCATGCGAATGAAAATCTGCAGCGCCTTGTCCAACTCCTGTCCCTTCTCTTCATAATAGGCAACTAAGAGCTTGTTGTGCACGACCTGAAATAGCTCGTAGAGTGTTTCATGAGCAGGCGTTACCTGTTCTTGTGGTAGCCGTTTGTTAAGCCACTGTGTCATGGCAGGCCCTGCGTTGGGTAGGAATAGCACTTCTCCTACGGGATACCAGCACACTCCTTCTCTTTGCTCGCTTGCTTCCTCGGTGGTCAGAAACTTGAATCTGTACTTCAGGCCTTCTTCGTTCTCATTGTCATCTTCGTAGTCTTTGTCAGGTTGCCAAAGCAAGTCAAGGTAAAGCCTTTTAGCAGGGAAGGCATCGGGACTGTTCCACCACTTTCGGGGAAGCTTTGTCGCCATGCTTCCTCTAAGGCCGATGTTGAGCGCAGTCAAACGTTGTTGACCGTCAAGCACCGCAGTCAGTTGTTGGTTAGGCATTTCGGGCAGAGGCGGACAGTGGGGGTTGTCGCGCTGGTGATAGTTGCGAACGAAGTCAAAGAACTTGAATTTGCCGCTGGTTTCAGGAGCTACTCGCCAATAGAGAAATGTGCCAAAAGGGTAGCCTTGCATTAGGCTATCGAAAAACCGGCATATCTGCTCAGGTCGCCAAACAAACTCGCGTTGGATGGCAGGTAGCACCAAATCGTGCCTGAGGATTTCGTCTAAAGTTTCCTTAATGGTATCACCGGTCTGGTACACAGAGTTCCTCTTCTTCCTGTAGGTTATTTGTACTCGCTATTGGCGAGAGCCTCCCGTCTTCCGGCCGCAGTGGATCCCATACCGGATTAACGCTAGCCGACTGCCGTGTCCCCATTCTGAGACGGCCTTTTTGACGGCGTCCCCCTCGCCATGCCATTGGCGGACTACAGTAGCCTCAATTCTTGGGGACAGAAACCGGCTAACAGGGTGAATTCAGATACACAGGTCAAGCGCGGATCAACAGCAAGTCGTGTATCATACAGAGGCCAAATATATCACGACCCTCACCAACGCAACGAACCATGCCTACCCTTAACCTCAAACCAACGCACAAACCCGTTAAATCCTACTACGCTGCCCTCGACCAATTCGACAAGCTCGGCGTCACGCACGAAACGGCAGTCCGGGCGGCTTTCCAGGGGTTGCTGGAGAACTGCGCGCGGCAGTGCAAATGGACGCTGGTGCCGGAATATGGTGTGAGCACGGGGCGGGGCAAGCGGATTGTCGTGGACGGGGCGCTGGTGGACGACTTCCGGCTCACGCACGGCTACTGGGAGGCCAAAGACATCCACGACGACTTGCCAGCGGAGGTGGACCGCAAGTTTAAGGCGGGCTACCCAACCGACAATATACTGTTTCAGACGCCGCGGCGGGCAATCCTGTGGCAGAACAGACGGCTGGTGCTGGACTCGGATTTGACGGACGCGGGGAAGTTAATCGACACGCTGCAGATGTTTTTCGGCTACCGGCCGCAGGAGTATGTGGCGTGGGAGGAGGCTGTCGCCCAGTTCAAGGACAGAGTGGCCGACATCGGACAGGGCCTGGCCAAGCTGATTCAGCAGGAGCGGAAAAGCAACCACACCTTCACCGACGCGTTCGCCGGATTCTTGGACAAGTGCCGCCAGTCGATCAACCCGAATCTGTCGGAGGAAGCGGTCGAGGAAATGCTGATCCAGCACTTGATGACGGAGCGGCTCTTCCGCACAGTGTTCAACCGACCAGCCTTTACCCGCCGCAACGTCATCGCCTTCGAAATCGAAAACGTGATCGACGCGCTCACCTCCCACGCTTTCAGCCGCGACGAGTTTCTAAGTAGCCTGGACCGGTTTTACATCGCGATCGAGCGCACCGCGGCGACGATTAGTGAATTTTCGCAGGAACAGCACTTTCTCAACACCGTCTACGAGCAGTTTTTCCAGGGCTTTTCGGTCAAAGTGGCGGATACCCATGGCATCGTCTACACGCCGCAGCCGATTGTGGATTTCATGGTGCGGAGTGTGGCCGAGATCCTGGAGCGGGAATTTGGTAGATCACTGGCGGACGAGGGCGTGCATATCATTGACCCGTTCGTGGGGACGGGCAATTTCATCGTGCGCATAATGCGCGAGATTCCCAAGACCGCACTTGAGAGCAAGTACGCCTCCGAGTTGCACTGCAACGAAGTGATGTTGCTCCCCTACTACATCGCCAGCATGAATATCGAGCACGAGTACTATGACGCAACCAACGTCTACAAGCCGTTCGATGGAATCTGTTTAGTAGACACCTTCGACTTGGCCGAGGACCGGCAGTTGCCGCTGTTTGCGCCGGAGAACACGCAACGCGTAGAAAGCCAGAAAAGCACGCCAATGTTCGTGGTGATTGGGAATCCTCCGTACAACATGGGGCAAGTCAACGAAAACGACAATAACAAGAACCGCAAGTATCCAACGATGGACAACCGTGTGAGGGAGACCTATTCCAAAGCGTCAGATGCGACTCTGAAGACTGCTCTAACTGATCCATATGTGAAAGCAATTCGATGGGCAGCCGACCGCATCGGCGACGAAGGGGTTGTCGCGTTTGTGACAAACAGTAGTTTTCTTGACGACATAGCGTTTGATGGGATGCGCAAACATTTGTCAGACGACTTTGACTCGCTTTACTTTCTGGATTTGGGTGGAAACGTGCGCAAAAATCCGAAACTCTCAGGCACAACGCACAACGTTTTTGGAATACAGGTCGGTGTGACAATCAGCTTTCTGTTAAAGAAAAACGGCAATATGGAATCCCCGTTTGATTTATTCTACGCCCATGTCGATGAATTCTGGCGCAAGGAGGAAAAGTACCGCTATCTGGATGCAATGGAACATTACGACAATTTAGGGTGGGAAAGGATAACGCCAGATAGCCGACATACGTGGAATACAGGAGGACAGCGCGCAGAATTTCAAACTTTCGTTTCGATGGGAAAGAAAGACGTTAAGACGGGAAAAAGCGAGCCACTAGATGTCCTGTTTTCAAGTTACAGCAGCGGCGTAAAGACTAATCGTGATGCTTGGGCATTTAACTTCAGTCGCCAAGCGCTGTCTGAAAATATGTTTCGGATGATTGACACCTACAATGAACAAGTGTCTAAGTGGGAGAGGCGGGAAAATCAGAAGGTAGACGTCGACGATTTTGTGCTTTCCGATAGTACAAAGATTAGTTGGAGTGGCGATTTAAAGCAGCAGCTCAAGAAAGGCAAGAAAGGGCAGTTTGAAGCAAGCAAACTGCGCAGATCTCTGTATCGACCATTAACACAATCGAATCTTTACTTCGATCGGCTAATGAACAACAGTGTCTATCTCTTCCCCTACTTTCTTCCCGGACCTGAGACCGAAACGGAGAATTTAGTGATTTGCGTCGCAGGTATCGGCGATAGAAAGGGCTTTGGCTGTCTGGCGACAAACATGATTCCTGCCTTGGATTTGGCCTTCGAAAAGGTCCAATGCTTCCCTTTCTACACTTACGATGAGGATGGCGGCAACCGCCGCGAGAACATCACAGACTGGGCGTTGGACCGCTTTCGCGCCCACTTCGGCGACGACAAAATCACCAAGTGGGACATCTTTCACTACGTCTACGGACTGCTGCATCACCCTGTTTATCGTGAACGCTACCAGGCCAACCTCAAGCGAGAGTTGCCTCGCATCCCTTTCGCTCCAGACTTCCTCGGCTTCGCCGAGGCCGGGGCCCGCTTGGCCCAACTTCACGTCGGTTACGAAGAGCAGTCGGAATACCAACTTAGACAGGTCGAAACGCCGGACATGCCACTCGATTGGCGCGTGGAGAAGATGCGGCTCTCCAAGGACAAGACGCAGCTGCGCTATAACGACTTCCTGACGCTGGACGGGATCCCTGTAGAAGTGTTCAACTACCGACTAGGCAACCGGTCGGCTCTCGAGTGGGTCATTGACCAGTACCGGGTGAAGACGGATAAGCGCAGTGGGATTGTGAACGATCCGAATCGGGCTGATGATCCGCAGTATATTGTGCGGCTGGTCGGGAAGGCGATCAGTGTGAGTTTGGAGACGGTGAAGATTGTGCAGGGGTTGCCGGAGTTGGGGGTACCGGAGGAATAGCGACGAAAGGTCGTCGCCAAATTCTGCACTACGACCAATGCTGGCCAATGTTCGCGGCATCCCCGGCGCCAGGGCAACTGAATCGAATCAGGCCAAACCTCGTGATATTGCCTTTTTCAGCACGGCAATTGCATCAGAATCAGTGATATAATAGCCCCGTGACAAAATACGAATAGGCACTGCTGAGAGCGTACTGCCATGAAGCCATGACTCCCGCTCGCTGGGAATCTGAATGCGAAGCAGGGCCCTTGCAAGACTGTAAGCTGTCCATAACCCAACAAAGACACCAAGAAATCGTGCTCGAAGTCAAGCGCAAAAGACCAAAACAAGGAAAACTGCCCGCTCTGACTCGACTCAACCCGACATAACCCGACTTGACCAGACCCTAACCGTCCTGACACGACACCATGCCCCCATCGCCAGCTAACCGGCATGAGTCTGTCGTGAGTTAGAGTAGTGGATGAGCATCGTAGAGAACTTGCTAGAACCGGGAACAGAATCCAGACACGCAAAAACTGATGCAAAAGTGTAACGACAACAAGAGCCAGATCAAATATCGACCGACATAAACCGACTTAACCCGACTTATCACGCGATATTACGTTCAAACACGTCCCACCATGTCAGAGTTCGTACAACTCTCGCACAACCCGCGCCGACAATGGTACGAGACCCCGGGCGCCAGCCAAGCTCTCATCACAGCCCATCACATAAATCACAAGAACTGCAGTTCAGACATCACGCAAACACTCGTAAACGCTCATAAACTCTCGTCCAACACACAGACAAGAAAGCCAGTGACCCACCAACAAGACAAACGGTCCACAATGGATGAAATGCGCGCATCAGCCCCCAAGGCTTTCATACGCAGCAAAACTGGACCACCGCGCCCGGCAGTGCAAATGGACGCTGGTGCCAGAGTATGGGGCGAGTACGGGAGTGGGCTGATTGCAAAACTGGTGAACGAATTGACGCCGCTGTCTGGACGGGGATTTTCCCGTCAGAACCTTCAGAACATGCGTCTCTTCTACCTAAACTGCCCGTTGGACAAGATTCGCCAGATGGTGTCTGGCAGATCTGATGACAATTCCATCGAAGTGCAACTCGGTGACCTCTTCAATGCTCTCCCTCTGCCTTGGTCTGCCTGCGTGCGGTTGCAATCTGTCCAAAACGTACAAGCACGTGAATCTTATGAGATAGAGGCATTGCGAGCAGGATGGTCGGTTCGACAGCTTCGCCATCCGACGTTCCCGCGGCGCGGCAAGGCGGCATCCCCGCCGCCAGGAAAACTGCACCTGAATTGGGTTGCAAAACAGCGCAATTGCGTCCAAAACAGTGATATAATGTCCCTGTGCCAAAATGTGAATAGGCGTTACTGAGAGCGCATCATCATCATGAAGCCATGACTCTCGCCAAAAGAAAATCTGATGCCGAAGGAGGAGCGCTGCAAGTCGATGAACTGCCTATGAACTGTCCGCCCATATGCCATCAGAGGCGACGTGGAAACGACTGCGAACTCAAGCACAAAAGTCAAGAAAAAAGGAAATCCCCACGACTTACCACGACCTACCACTACTTAACACTACTTGACTCGACTTTACCCGCCCGAACCCAGGGCAATTGCAATGAATTGGGACGGACCTTGTTAGGCTTCCTGAAGTGGTTGGAGGAAACGTCTGCGAAATCAAGAATGTAAGGACCGAAAAAAAGAAATAATCCGTCGTAGTACGTCATAATCCGTCAGAATACGTCCAATCCTGCCCTGGCCCAGGGCAATTGCATCGAATTTAGATAGTGCCTCGTGAAGCTTCCAAATTCGGGTAAGTGCGCCCCTTGCGGACGCGATTCGTGTGCTATAATGGCGTCCGAATTTTGATGCGATCGCTCTGGCTTTGAGAAGCCATGACTCTCGCCAAAAGAAAATCTGTGCGTGATAGAGGGGCGCTGTAAGTCGATGAATTGCCCATGAGCTGTCTACCTATATGCCATCAAAGGCGACGAGAAAACGACTGCGAAGTCAAGCATAAAAGTAAAAAAAAGGAAATCCCCACGACTTACCACTACCTATCATTACTTACCACTACTTGACTCGACTTGAACCGCCCGAAATCAGGGCAAATGCATCAAAAGCAGTGAGATAATGGCTTGGCGCCGAAATTTCAATTGGCATTGATGAGAGCGTACTGTTCTCACCAAGCCATGACTCCCGCTGGCATTGAGAATCTGAAGGCCAGAGAGGGCCGTAGCAAGACTGTAAGCTGCCCATAGCACAACAGAGACGACAAGGAATCCTGTGCGAAGCCATGCGAAGAAGCCCAAAAACAGGAAAACGGCCCGCCCTGACCCGACTTAACGCGACCCTAAGCCTCCGGAAACGACACCCCGCCCCCCAACCGCCAGTTGACCGCCATGAGTCTGCCGCAGTTGAGAGTCGTGGAGTGCCTGTCAGAACCGGGAAACGACGCCACCAACGCAAAAACTGATGCAAAAGCGTAACGACAGCAAGAACCAGAAAAAAAATCACCCGCTTTTACCCGACTTTTCCGCCATTTCCGCTATTTCCGCCATATTCCCGCCAAAACACGACCCGCCATGTAAAGGTTCGTACAACTCTCGCAGACACTGAAATGAGACCCCCGGCGCCAGCCAGGCCCTTATCACAGCCCATCACCTGAATCACGTAAATCACAGTTCAGACATCACCCAAACGCTTGTAAACTCTCGTAAACGCTCATGAACTCTCGTCCAACACTCATACGAGACCACCTGCTCCGGCAAGACCACCGTCACTGCCCGTCAGGCATAAGCAATGAGCTGTTGTTAAGACAACAAGAAAACGCCTGCAAACTCTCGTAAACGCTC
>JAPPKT010000350.1 GCA_028819675.1 Caldilineaceae bacterium
CCTTCCCCCTCAAACGCCCCCGTAGGGGCAGGCCTTGTGCCTGCCCTCGTCCCCCAACCAAAGAACAACCTCCCCCACCGCCCCAAAACCCGCGCCTACAAAAAAAGTGGATAGCGGGCCCATCCCCACTATCCACTCTAACTGACCACTGACCACTGACCACTGACCACTGACTACTGACCACTGACTACTGACTACTGACTACTGACCACTGACCACTGCAGTTCAAGCACAGGAGATTCCACCATGTCCCAGACTTGGCGCGTTGCCATCGCCGGCTGCCATCGCATGCTCGACAGAAAACCGGCCAATCACAACTTCGCCACCGCATTCGACGCCGTCCCCGATACCGAAATCGTCGCCGTCTTCGACCTCGGCGCCGATACCCGTCAGGCCTTCACCGACTGCTGGGGCGACCACGTTGCCGCCTACGACCACTTCGAAAGCATGCTCCAGCAGCAACAACCCGACATCCTCTGCCTCGCCACCAGCCAGAAGATGCACGCCGACCAGGTCCAGCAGGCCGTCGCCGCCGGCGTCCGCGGCATCCTCAGCGACAAACCCCTCGCCACCAGCCTCTCCGAAGCCGACCGTCTCCTCAACGCCTGCCGCAATGCCTCCGTCCCCTTGGCCTTCGGCCTCGACCGCCGCTGGCTCGTCTCATACCGCCGCCTCGCCGAGCTCCTGCGCGACGGTACCGTCGGCCAGCTCCAGTCCATGATCATCTACGGCATCCCCAACCTCATCAATCACGGCTGCCACTGGTACGACGTCGCCCTCCACCTCGCCGGCGATCTCGAACCCCAATGGGTGAGCGGCTTCGTCGAAGATACTTCCACCGAGCCGCCCGACTCCCGCCGCCGCCTCGACCCGACGGGCCGCTGCATCGTCGGCCTGCAAGGTGGCGTCCACTTCTACTTCACACCCGGCGGCAGCCAGCGCCCATCCTTCGATGTCATCGGCGACCAGGGCCGCCTCACCATCATGGACGATGGCCTTCACGCCTGGCGTTGGCATGACCCCGACGCACCGCCCCAACCCCTGGCCATTCCCCACCCGCAGGGCGACTTCCCCTCCGGCACGGCCATCGTCCGTGACCTCGTCGACGCCGTAGCCAGCCGCGGCAAAACCGCCTGCGACGTCGAAGAGGCCCGACGCGCCACCGAAATCGGCTTCGCCGTGCACCTGTCCCACGCCCGTCACGGCGCGCGCATCGACCTGCCCGCCGCCGACCGCGAGCTGCGTATTCCTTCGTTCCCGTGGGGAAATGAATAGAGGTTACCCGGCTCTAGCGACTCTAGCCGGGCGAATATGCCTTAGCCACCTTCTGAAAAATTGCGACTACGTCGTCAATCTCCCGCGTGCTCCAGTTCTCATGCAGCGAAAACGTGAAATGGCTCTTTAGCATCGCCTGCGCGTTGGGACAGGGGAAATCGCGATTCGGGTCGCCCTCATATAGCGGACTGGCCCAGGGGTAGCCGCTGCTGCCAAAAACGCGCCGCTCCGTGTACCAAGACTGCCGGTGCGGCATCCCGTACCGGTAGTCGTCCGTAACCGGCAGGCCCTCCGCCCGCAGGCTCGCGCAAAACCTCTCCTTGTCGCACGCCGCCCGCTCCGGGTAAAACACCACCGGTGTGAACCAGTGGCTTGACTGGACCTCGCGTGCCGGCTGACTCAACGCGATCATCTCCAGGTCCGCCGTTCCTTCGATCAACTGGCCGACGATCGCCCCTCTTCGTTCGACCATCTCCGGCAATTTGCCCAGCTGAATCAGTCCGAACACGGCTGCCAGATCCGTCTGGTTGAAATTCAGCGTCGCCTGCATGTTCGTCGCGCCTACCGGCAGAAAATGCGGCTTGCCCCGGTCGGCCATCCTTCTCACCGACTGGTACAGCGCCTCGTCCCGCGTGAAGACCATGCCGCCCTGCCCCCCAGAGCTGTGATTCTTCCCCGAATTCGTCGAAAAGGCCGATAAATCGCCAAAGCTCCCCGCAAGCTGCCCCTTGAAACGCGCCCCGTGAGCCTGCGCACAGTCTTCGATCACCGCTATCCCATGCCGCCCCGCCAGCTCCATGATCCCGCCCATGTCGGCCGGATCGCCCGCAATATGCGGCACGATAATCGCACTCGTGCGCGGCGAAATCAACGCCTCGATCTGCTCCGGTCCTGTATTGAAGCTGCCCGGCGCAGAGTCGGCGATCATTGGGATCATGCTCTGCAATGGGATCGGCATTATACCGCCGGGATCAGTAAAGGGGCCGATGATAACCTCGCTGAACGCCTCCAGCTCCAGCGCCAGCAGCGCCACGTAGATCGCCGCCGACCCCGAGCTCACCGCGTCCGCATATCCGCCCCCCAGGTACTCCGCAAACGCCGCGCAATACGCCTCCTCCTCTTCACCCTGGTACGCGCCAAGCGTCCCCGTAGCCAGCACCTTGTCCATATACGCGCCGACCGCCTCCCTTTCCTCTTCCCCGATATGCCCACGCGCCGGCAACGGCGCCTCCCGCACCGGAGCACCGCCATCTATAGCCAGCTTATTTGCACTGTTTCCCATGCCTCAGTCCTCCAGTGTGTATTCGAAGCGGCTGCTGGCCGGCAGGTCGCCCAGCCAGGCGGGGACCTCCACATCCGGCCCCGAGCGCACAATCCACAGCTCCTTCCTGTCCGACCCTTCCACCGTGCACGCCGCCCAGCCCGCCCCGGTCAGGTCACTGCCGTGCCACGTTACCGAGACGATGCGCGGCCTTTCCGCGTAGGGATGAAATACACTGACAAAGGCAGTGCGCGCCGCAGTTCGCTTGCGGATCATCAGGTCCTGCACATCCTCCGCCGGGTTCCCGGGCGCCGGCCCCGCATAGAGTGTCGTCCCATCACCTTCGGCCATGAAAAGCTTCATGCCCGTTTCCCCAAACTGCCAGTCCAGAGCGATATTGTCTAACGCCGGTCGCGTGCTGAGGTTGTCTATGTACTCGTATCCGTCCCCCTCAAGTTCGGCAGGCACAATTGGCACGCCATCCCCAAGCGGCGCCAGCACCCCGCGATTGCGGAAGATCCAGTCGATGCGGCGCTCCCTTTCGGCATCTACCAGGAAAATATCCACAAAATAATCGCCCCGCGCCAGGACCGCCCTGCGCATAGCCACCCCGTCGTAGACTTCGGGCGCCTCTTCGTCGACACCGTATGTCGGCTCGTCAATGCCGGTTACAACGTCTTCTCCCCACCTGATCGCAGCGTCAGCCACCTGAAACGGCCCTTCCGCCCGAAAGGCAATGCTCCGCCCCGCGCCCGCCGGCTGCGACTTCCCGTCCAGCACAACCGTGTTGTGACTGACCGTCTGGCGGTACCAGCCCTGAAACAAATCAATCCCGTACCCGGGCGTCCCCAAATCCGGCGCCTGGCGTTCGCCCCGTGCATAAACAGTCAGCCCCAGCTTGTCCGGGTGCCCGTGACCGCCCCCGTGAACCCCGTACTTGAGCAAAACATACTGCTCGTTCGCCTCCGACCGCAGCGCCTCCCCTTCCGGCTGCGTACGCAGAACTGCATAACCGGAAGCAGGCATCTGAACGCTTGGCAGCGCCAGTCCCTCTTCCGAACCCGATTCCAGCTCGGTACCTCCGTACAGGAGCGCGTCCAGGCTCTCCCGCGGCCCGTGTCGATACGCCCGCGCCAGCACCTGCCCGAATAACGGCTCGTCGAACCACGCGTTTCCGATCTCATAGAACGCCGGCGCCTTGGGTACCCCGTGGCAGCAGTCGTCGTTCAGACCCGTGAAATACCAGCAGTCATTCGTCGCCGGCAAACTCCCATCCGGGTACGCGCACAAAACCGGCGCCCGCAGCACAGCCGCCAGCGCCGGATGCTCTCGCAGGTCCCACGCCGGCAAGTTGGCCGTCGCCTTCGCCAGCAGCAGCAGTGCCGCCACAGTGTAAAAATGATAGCTGAACGACCCCTCAAACCACAGGCCGTCCGCCAGTATCCCCTCCTTCGCCTGCGTATGGAAGCCGTACGCCCCGTCAACGGCGAAGGCCAGCAGCTCCTCACTCCCCGTCACCGCCCCGATCGTCCCAATCGCCGCGTTGTGCCAGCAGGCAAAGTTATGGATCCCGCCAAAATGACGCGCCACCAGAAAATCCGCCGCCGGACGCAGCAGCTTATCCACAATCTCCTTCTGCTCCGCCTCGCCGAGCGTAGAGCGAATCAAATCGTATGACCACGCCAGCGGAATCGACCACACCGCCTCATCCAACGTACTGAACTGCGCAACCCCATGGTTCTCCGGCCGCCAACCCTCATAAGCCTTGTACCCATCATACGCGTCAGCATACCCCAACAGGATCTCCTGCACACTCTGCCGGTTCCGCTCCTCCCCTTCCAGCTTCCACAACACCGCCAGCCGCAGCGCCGACTCCGCCAACCTGTTATTCACCGACCAACGCCACGCCGAATCAAACGGCTCCCCACTGAACGTCTCCCCGTCCACCGGACACCGATGGAGCGTAGGCGAGTCCGGCTCAAACACCAGCTGCACCGCATGCTGCGGACAGAAATAGTCGTGATAATACCCGCCCGGCAGCGCCTGCACACCGACCGGCCGCGCAAAGAAGTCCGCTACTTCCCCGCGCAACAACCCAACCGCAGCCGCAAACTGCGGCAACCCCGCCCTACTCCGAATCTGCGACCACTGTTCTTCTGAGATAAGTGAAGTATTCGTCATGTCGAAAACTCTACCCTGGAAAATATGTAATTTGATGAGAGGCTCACTATCCTTCTCGCCACGCCCCGTAGGGGCACCCCTTGTGGGTGCCCTCGTACGCGCCACGCCTCCCAGACCGCGCCTTCCCGCCATCCCCCGTAGGGGCATCCCTTGTGGGTGCCCTCGTGGTAGCCTCACATTCGCGGGAGCTTCCCGAAACACTGTATCCCTCGCAGACTGACAACATTGCGGGCCTGCGAGTTCCAGCTCAGACAATCCTCAACCAATCCTGTTCAATTGCCTCCGAAAATGTACAGCCTCCCACTTTGTGTTACTGCCTGAACCCATTAGTATCTCTTCAGGCCTACTCTTATCCCATGACCAGATTCCAACTCTGTCATCCCCTGATGGATCAAAAAGCGGCTAGCGACCGCTCCGTTTCCCATGTCTGAAACCAGGACATACCAAGAGACACATCCCTGGATAAACTTTCAACTAGACCTGCGCAGGGTGGATTATACGCTATGGCTTCAGTTGGGAGAAGTGCAAGCAAAATGCGAACAGGTCGCTGGCATACCTCTCCTGCCCGACGTTGAAGAGCACCTGCTTGAGTTCTTTCTGGCCAAAGGAGCGTCGGCAACGACCGCCATCGAAGGAAATACGCTGTCTGAGGAAGAAGCCCTTAAGTTGATCAAGGGCGAACTCGTGTTACCGCCCTCTAGGAAGTTTCTGGGCCAGGAGATAAAGAACATCGTGAACGCCTGCCACAAGATCGCAGATGGCGTCCTGTCAGGCGATCTTGGAAACACTTCTGTCCAGGGGATAAAGGAGCTAAACGGTCTTGTTCTACATGATTTGCCTCTCAATGAAGGTGTGGTACCCGATGTGATTCGAAGACACGATGTCGGTGTCGGGCGCTATCGCGGAGCACCACATCAAGACTGCGAGTATCTGCTCCGGGAGCTCTGCAGATGGCTCGATTCTAAGAACTTTCTGCCAGATGAAAGTCGCAGGATAGCATTCGGTATTCTGAAGGCGATCATTGCCCATCTCTACGTGGCCTGGATCCATCCTTTCGGCGACGGCAATGGTCGCACGGCGCGATTGGTAGAATTCCAGCTAATGCTCTCTTGTGGCGTTCCCTCCGTAGCTGCGCATTTACTTTCCAATCACTACAACATTACGCGTGACGAGTACTATCGGCAACTAGACCTGTCTGGCAGGTCTGGAGGCGGCATCTTCCCCTTCATCAAGTACGCTCTTCAAGGATTCATAAAAGGACTAAATGAACAGATCCTTACCATTGAAAGGCATCAGTTGGAAGCACTCTGGATGAGCTATGTCCATGACACATTCCGCAACAAGGTCAGCGTTACCGACATTCGCAGACGTCAGCTTGTAGTCGATCTGACCCAGACACTGGAACCCGTACCGATCGTGCACTTGCGTTACATTTCTCCCAGAATTGCAGAAGCCTACGCCGGCAAAACCGACAGAACGATTCGCAGTGATGTCAACGCATTGGAAATAATGGGACTGATCAGGCGGAGCGATGAGGGTGTCGAAATAAACAGAGAGCGAATAATGGCCTTCCTCTCACCGGTCCTTGCGAGGGGTCAAACCGGGAGTTCCCCGTAGTTCTCTTTGCCAACATCCGCACATAAGAAAAGGAGAGAAACAATGTGCTTCTCTCCTTGCCTGTCAATGAAGCAATGCAATGGCAAAGCTCTTGATCTCTCTGCGGCGCTTACAGGCTCACGAAGCCTCAGCCTCCTCCACCTTCCCCAGAAACGCCTGCCCGCCCGACGCAACCCAGGCCGCCCACCCCGTCAACACAAATCGCGCCCCAATCTGCAAATAGTGCCCAACATTCGCGTCCGTCACCAGCGTCCCGGCCGTCCTTCCCGCCGCCACGATCTGCTCCAGCGCCTTGTCAATCGTCGCCAGCACCTCCGGATGTCCCCCGCCGCCGAGATACCCCATCGACTGTGCCAGGTCGCTCGGCGCCACAAAGAACACGTCAATGTGGTCCACCGTCAGAATCTCGGCCAGGTTGTTGACCGCCGCGATATCCTCGATCAGAATAACCACCAGCGTCTCGTCGTTGGCCCGGTCAAAGTAGTCCGGCACCCCGTATCCCTGCCGGCTCGTGTACATGCCCCGATTGCCTGCCGGATGGAACTTCGCCGCGTTGACAACCGCCTGCGCCTCCTCCTTCGTATTCACGTGCGGAACCACGATCCCCTGCGCCCCCAGATCAAACGTACGGTAGATGATCCCCTCATTGTTCCGGTTCACCCGCACAACCGATGTCATGCCCCAGAGGTCGCAGGCTCGCGTCAGATCCGGAATGTCACCGTAATCCACCGGGCCGTGCTCCCCTTCAAGCCAGATCGCATCGAACCCCAGTGGCCCCAGCTGATCAATCATGTCCGTGGAGTTGTTACCTGAGAGGCAGACAACCGGCTCGCCCCGTTCCAGCTTGTGCTTGGCTCTGTTCTCTCGCATCGCTAAACGTCTCTCCTTCTGTCTGGATTTGAATCCATCGAATGGGGGATCATAGCACAATTCTGCGGCCTAATCGGAAAAAGCTCAACTTACGAAAAAGAGCGGCCCCACTTTTGGGGCCGCCCTGCTTGGTTCAGATTCACAGTCGTGCTGCGAAATGGCCTTTCGCTTACTCCGTAGGCCACCCCTCCGGGATCTCATTCGCCGCAAGCGCTTCCGTAATGGATGCAGCTGCCTCTTCGGTCACCCACGCACTCCAGATGTCCGACCTGCTGTTCAGCCACCACAGAGCAGCGTCACTATTCGTGGCGTCACTGTTCGCACTCTGCCAGCGGGCCACCTCCTTATAGACTTCGATACTGAAGTCCCACGCTGTCAACATTGCAACGACGTCCGGCGCGCCGTCCACCAGGTCGGGATGGACCGCAACAAGCACGTCCGCGTCTTCGTATGCACAAGCTTTGTTCGATTCCCAGCACGCGTCGCTATAAGCCGGCTCTTCCAAACGGACTAGGTCCAGAATGAGAGCAGGGTCATTCGTGCCCCACTGGTATCCTATCCACGGTTCACCTTTCTCATATGCGCCGTAGAGGTCGGCGTTCAGTGCCGCCCCGTCTCCCGGGTTCACGACGTGTACATGGTCCTCCAGATCGTAGCCGGTGACCTGGGCCGCATTCACCTCTTCACAGGCCCAGCCGATTACGCACGAGACGATACGGGCTTTTCCTCCCGTCTCTGCGCTGGCAAACAGCTCCTTGAACTTTTCGTCCTTCAGGTCTTCCACACTATCCAGATCAGGGTACTCCTCCTGCAGATAGGCCGGAATGACAAAAAACGACTGCCAGTCCTTACCCAGGCTCGCGCCTAGCTCAACAACCTCACCGTTGCCCAGTGCCTCGTACCAGGCCTCATCCTGGTTCGGCAGCCAGATCTCCAGGGTTACGTGCGTGTCGCCTTTACGCAAGCCCTGGAACAGGGGCAAAGTAGAGCCAAAGACGACATCCGTGGAATACCCATAGCCCTTCTCTACAATATACTGGGCGATACGGTTCTGGATCAGTGCACTGGTCCAGTTCAGGTCGCTGAATATAATCGTATCGATCGTGGGTGCCGGGGCAGCCGCCTCCTCAGCTGGCGCACTCTCCGCAGCCGGCGCGCTTTGCCCCGCCGGCGCACACGCTCCCGCGACAAAGAGGACAATCAGAGACAGTATAAGCAATCGATAGTGGACGCGCATGATTCTCTCCTATGGTTGTATGGTCAATGAAAGGCCGGCATCTGGAGCAAGCAGTCTCACAAAGGGTGCAATTACTTTGGGCCTCTGACTAGGCACTCTCCGTACTTCAGTCCAATAGTAGCCGCAACTGGTCTCCGTATCGACGATTTTGCCCTGCCCAAAGGCGGGTTTCCTTCTCGACGGCGCCTTGCCGCCTTCAATCGGGTGAAGTCTTGCCCCGTTAGCCTTTCTTTAAGTTTGTACCCACCCAGGCAACGTCAAGCGCATAGACAAAATGCAAATCCAGGCCTTACAATCTTCTCGAAGAACGCCATGTCGGTGCCTTACCGGCTCGGATGTCCCGAGTGGGCGGAATCTTTTTTTCCGCGACCCTATGTTATCAGGCTTAAGACTGACGGTCAAACCGGTTTATCCGGGAACCCGTGCGTGTTTTGTCTCAGTCCAAGAGATCTGAAGACCTTTCTTGGCCGTGCTGGCCCGGTCCCCGGTCAGGTACAGTTGTCCGGGCCTGCAAGTCAGCCGGCCAACCCGGGGCGACAGCCAGCTACAAGCAACCGCGTGATCGGCTACCTGATTGACATGCGCAGACAGGCAACATGAAGAGCCAGCCTACTCATCGGGCCAGCCATCAGGCACCTCGTTTTCTGCAAGCGCAGCCTCGATGGCCGCCGCCGCCTCCTCCGTGACCCAACCCCGCCAGATATCGACATTGCCGTTCAGCCACCACAACGCCGCATCATTTGAGCTGGCATCGCTGTTCCTATCCAACCAGGCAGCGACCCCGCGATACAATTCGATTCGGAAACCCCACGCCCGCAGCATCTCCACAACTTCCGGCGCCGCCTCGATCAGGTCCGGATGCACCGCAACCACAATTGTAGCGTCTCTGTAAGCACAGGCCTTTGTCGTCGACCAGCACTCGTCGCTATGTGCTGGCTCCTCAAGCCGCACCAGGTCCAGAAGCAGCGCCGGGTCGTTCGTGCCCCACTGGTAGCCAAGCCAGGGCTTTCCTTTCTCGTACGCACCGTAAAGATCAGCGTTCAACGCCGCCCCGTCTCCCGGATTCATGACATGCACATGCTCTTCCAATCCGTAACCCTCGATCTGCGTCGCGTTCACCTCCTCACACGCCCACCCGATCACGCACGAGACCAACCGCGCCTTCCCGTCCGTCTCAGGAGTCGCAAACAGCGCCTTGAAACGCTCATCCTTCAGGTCCTCGACACTATCCAGGTCAGGATACTGCTCCTGCAGATACGCAGGAATGACGAAAGCCGACTGCCAGTCATTTCCCAGGCTCTTGCCGACCTCAACCACCTCCCCGTTCGCCTCCGCCTCATACCACGCCTCAATCTGGTTCGGCAGCCAGATTTCCAGGCTCACCTGGATATCCCCCCTGCGTAACCCCTGGAACAACGGCAAAGTGGCGCCGAACACCACATCAGTGGGATAACCATACCCCACCTCAACGATATATTGGGCAATCCGATTCTGAATCTGGGCGCTCGGCCAGTTGTAGTCGGCGAAGACAATTGTTTCTATCGAGCTGGAAGGTCCAGCCGCCTCGCCTGAGGGACTCCGCTCCGCCGGCGCACAACCGGTGAAGGCAATTACGATGAAGAGGGCAATGAGTACTCGCCATTGAGTAGACATCTTCAGTTTTCCTCTTTAAGTGGACAATTCAAACCAAATCTATGCCGGAGCAGGTACGGAACCCGACCCAGTCCGGCGAATGCAACACAATTGCGTCCCGGCGGTCAGGCAAACAGGGCAAGCTCCGCAAAAACCTACCCCGCACTCCGCCTGTCCTGCTGCTCCTGCGCCACCGACTGCGTCAACCGGTCAATAATGATCGCCAGAAACACAATCGCCAGCCCCGCAATCGCACCGTTACCGGGCTGGTTCTTCTGCAACGCACGCAGCACATTGTCACCCAGCCCACCCGCGGCCACCATACTCGCAATCGTTACCATCGCCAGCGCCATCATCGTCGTCTGGTTAATCCCCGCCATGATCGTCGGCAGCGCCATCGGAATCTGCACCTTCATCAGCAGCTGAAACGGCGTCGTCCCAAACGCATGCGCCGCCTCCACCGCCTCCGCCGACACCTGCCGGATCCCCAGATTGGTCAGCCGGATCACCGGCGGCACCGCGTAAATCAGTGTGGCAAAGATGCCCGCCGGCTTCCCCAGCCCGAAAAACAGCAGCCCCGGCAGCAGATAAACAAAACTGGGCATCGTCTGCATCCCATCCAGAATCGGACGCATCAGATTGTCCGCCACCCGGTTGCGCGCCGCCAGCACCCCCAGCGGCAAACCGACCCCTACGGAAATCACAACCGCCACCACCATCAGCGCGATCGTGTCAATCGTGTTATCCCACAAATCCATGAAGCCAACGAACAGCAGCGCGAACAAAGTGAACCCCACCATCCGCCAGCGCCCCACCGCATAAGCGAGGACCGCAAGTGCCGCCACCACCGCAGGCCACGGAATCCACTTCAACACATCCTCAATCGTTACCAGCGCATAAGCGACCGCGCTGCTCAGCCCGTCGAAAAGCCAGCTTATCTCTACCGTGATCCAGTCGACCCCATCGTCAATTGCCCCGCCAACAACTTCCCGCACCGTCTTCTCCAGCACAAGCGTACCGCCGTTGTCTGTCTCGACTTCGG
>JAPPKT010000030.1 GCA_028819675.1 Caldilineaceae bacterium
TGGCTTGTCGTGCGTCGCTGTCGAGCCATGAGGATACCTTTCGAACAGCTGTACCAGCTCCTCTTCGCTCTGGCGCATCACCTTGCCCAAGGGCGGACGCAGACCACTCACGCCTGCTTTTTCGGTCCCCGTTGCCACGCAGCCCCGCGTGCGGTCGGCGTCAGGATGAGGGGATTTGGCTGAGCGCTCTCTGCGCAATTTTCGCCGCAAACGAGAAGAGCATTGGACTAAAGGTATTCATATTGGGTCAATTTGTTCAATGTAGTGGGACTATTGTTGCAAAGGGCTACCAGAATATAACTGTACGCAATGATTATTGACAAGTGGCGCTTGTACCAATTGAACTGATGGGGTACTCCGCGACACTTCTGAAAGGGCACTTCATCTCCTGGAATTCCTGGCGATGTAAGTCCCAGAAGTCAAGATTTCCAGGTTGAAAGTGCACTAACTGGATACGCTGTCGGCGTTGGCGAGGTCAATAGGATCTTGTGCCAGATAGGGATTCAACATAGTTCTCTGGAGGGATAGCATTGGGGTTCGAAACCAGGACTTCCTGCACGGGCTGCATCGTGAGCGCGCGGGCGTCCTGGCCGCTCTACCGACATTCGGAGTGCGGTCCAGGTGGGGGCTGACCAGACCAGAATGTCGTTCGATTCAGTATTTTTGCCCAGAGGCATTTCATGGTTCGCCCTCATTTTGGGACGTACGCTACGATTTGGCTGGTTAACAACCCGCGCCCATTGTGAGAAAATTTCACCCAAAGCACCGTTTTCGGGATCTTGAGTTCCCGAAAACGATACGGTTGAGCGAGACAGACACTGCGGAATGCGTGTAGACTGATTCGAAGAAGGTACCCGTAACTTGACCTATCCACTTCCAGCTCGCCAAAGAGCGAAACTGTGAAGAGGTCAGTGCCCGGCATTCGAAATCACCTGGCATTACCTGGTACATACTTGCGTGGACGATATTGAACAGCCGGCTCGAAAAGTCGAACGGATACGAAAGACTTTCGAGGAAGTCCTCGTACACTTTCTGTTCATCGCGGGCGTATCCTCCGCGCTTCTAACCGATCCATCTCTCGGGAGAGCTGTCAATGAAAACTAAGCGCTTTACAACCATCTTTCTACTTTTGTTTCTGGTGGCTCTGACGCCCGGAATTGCGGTTGCCCAACAGGACTCGACCGCGGACGGTGCGTCCAGCACCTGCGATCCGGCCGAAGCAATCAGGCCGGGCAATACCGTCACCGACGAGCTATCCGACGAACTGGCAGCCCATACGGACATTGCCAAAGTCAGCACCGCCATCTCAGGAGGGAAGATACTGACAGCGGTCTTCCACCTGCGAGACTTTCCGCAGTCCCTGACATTCAACAGACCGGGCGCTGCGCCGGGCTCGATTGAGTACAGTTGGGAAGTGTGGGTGGACCTGGACGACGACCCGGGAACCGGCTTCATGGGCGGCTTCGAATATCTGCTGTCCGCCTATCACATTGTGTCCGAGGAAGACAACGGGGGGAAGTTGAAGGCAAGTACGTGGTCCCTGGGCATTGCCGGGCCGAAACCAGTCCTGGATGCCAAAGTCGAACTGTCTCCCGAGGCGAACACGATCACCATACGCGGCGGCGTACCAAGGCTCACACCTGAAGTGAGACTCGCTTTCAAGAGTACCGATGCACTGGGTGGTTCCGATCAGGTAGGATGCTTCCCAGCCTTCGGCGAGCGTGTGACACTCGGCGGCTGTGAGTCCGGCCCTAGTTCCATCCGGCCGGGCCAGACCGCGGTTGACGAAATCTCGAATTCACTGCCGCCGTATATCGACATAACTGAAGTCAATACCTTCTTGAGTGAGGGCATTTTGACCGTCGTATTCCATCTGAGGGAACTGCCGTACAGGCTTACTTTCGATCGGGTTGGCGTAAGCGAAGGACAGATGGAGTATGTGTGGGAAGTGTTGATCGACGTGGACAGTGACAAAACGACGGGTAGCGATGGGAATGACTTTGCGCTGTCGGCTTACCACTTCGTACCGGAATCCAAAGCCGGAGCCAAGTCTACGCAATCGATCGAGAATGCCACACATGGCAGCGGCTGGGTACTGTCATCAGATGCAGCCCCCAAGAGTCGATTTTTTGGAAGCGCCACTCTTGAACAGTCTGTCGAAGACAACACGCTCACTCTTAGAGGGGCCGTCGATGGGATCACACCGCGGTCGCGACTGACATTCAGGGCCTACGACTATATGTACGGGTCCGATACAGTCGGATGTCTCGCGCCGGCTTTCTGGGAAGAGGCGTACTCTAATTGCAGTTCCGCTGAAGCCTATACGCCGGGCGACTCCGTGACCGACGACGTCGCGGACGTGCAGATTAGGAGACCTGCCCAGTCCGAGGAGCCTGTCGTCTTTGACACCGCCCATATAGACATCACAGGTATCGACTCATCGTTGTCGGGCGAGAAGCTGAAAGTGGTATTCCATCTGCGGGACCTTCCGGAGAGCCTGAAATTCAACAGAGCCAGTACTCAGAAAGGCACGATGGAGTACTGGTGGGCTGTGCACATCGATGTTGACAATGACAGGAACACCGGCTTTGGCGGAGGCTTCGAATTCCTGCTGTCGGCTCATCATATTGCTTTCCTGTTTGAAAGCAGGGAATCCGTCATGATCCCGGTCTCATACGGACTTAAGTCAGACGTTTGGAGAATGGGCTCGAGAAGGTATGTTTCTTTCGGGGAATCGAGCTTTATTGCCTCGGCCGAGGCTGATACGATTACCCTGTTCGGAACCATACCTGGAATCACTGCGGATTCGCGGCTCGTCTTTGCTACAACCGACGCGTTGAGGGGCGGTGACCAACTGGAGTGTGACTCTCCCATGAATCAGACGCTGTATCCGGCCCCTTGCGGCAAGGGTGAGGCGATGATCAGGCCACTCCAGACCATAGCCGACGAAGTGTCTGACGAGTTGCCTGCACACGCCGACATTACCGGCATTAGCACGGCTCTGTCCGGTGAAACGCTTGCGGTCATATTCCAGCTGCGGGACGTGCCAGGAACGCTCGTGTTCAACAGAGCAGGCGTCGGCGAAAGAGCGTTTGAGTACCGTTGGGAGGTGTCGATTGACGTTGACCCTGATGAGGAAAACGGCCAATTGGGGGTGGACTACATGATGTCTGCCACCCATACTGTCCTTCCAGAGAACAAAGACAGCAGTACCATTGCATTGATCGTGAGCACAGTGGAGGCTTATACTTCGAGAAGAGTTCAGGACACCTTCAGGAGGATGGGGGAAGCGGCGATTGTAGTTTCTCCCAGTGCCGACACAATCACGCTGGTCGGGGACGTTCCCGGCATAACGCCCGATTCGAGGCTCATCTTCAACGCGTATGACTCGCTGAACGGCAGCGAACACGTCGAATGTCAGGAGTCGCCATTGTCGGAATGACAGCGCCTGAGCGTTGAAGAAGCCCGGACAATCAGTCGTTCGCCTCTTTCGGCGAAAACAGTATTGCTGCGAACGAATCACTCATAGACTGCGAGGACCAGCCGGGGCCGGCTGGTCCTCGCCGCGCTGCGGTCTTACTCTCTTGTGACTGCGAAAGTTTCCCGGCAGGCACAGGTTGACTGGCTTCTCTGCCGCCGTGCCGGGCCTGGCGTATCCGGGATCCGGCCGGTCCGGTTGCTGGCTACAGGTTTGCTGGCGGAGCAGTTGTGAGGAAGGCCAACGCCGCGCTTTCGGCGTCGTCCTGCGCTTGCGGGAGGTTGTCGACGGATTTCTGGAGATTTGGTTGGAGGAAAAGGAACGAGACCTCCTTCACGTTGACGCCGGCAGCTTTGCTCAAGGCAAGTGCGTAGGCCCCACCCTGCAGGCGGTAGCGTGCCATCGCCTGTTCGACCTCTTCTTCGGAGCCGACGGCATCGGTCTTGAAATCAACGATCACGAAGCCGTCCTCTTCCTCAAAAAGGAGGTCGATGAAGCCTTCAACGATGCCATCGCCGACGGGACCGGCGACAGGCGCCTCTCGCCACCAACGTCCGGATGCCAGCGCCCGTTCGACGAGAGAGCTTTGAAGAGCGCGGCGCACGAGACGGGAAATCTGGTCAGCTTGTGCGGACACGCCCTCGGCGGCGGCCTGCGCGCGCACGTTTTCGTCGAGGTCGCTGCCCGTGTGCAAATTGACAACCTGAAGCACAGCGTGCACGGCGCGGCCGATGTTGGTCCCGGCGCGACCGCGGCGCCAGGGTTCGTCGGGGACGTCCTGTTCCTCTTTCGCGTCCTTTTCGTCCTGGGCGAGACGGGTGGCGGCCGTGGAGATGGGGAGGCTGCGGGCTGCGAAGAGCTCGCGTCGCTGGTGTTGCCATTGCTGGCGCGTCTCAAGGGTGTCTTCGTTGGGGGCTGCAATTTCGCCGGCGGCGTCGGCGGCGGGCGGCACGGAGATTGCTGCGGGATCGAAGCATTGCCAGAGATGGTCCGCCCCTTGAATGAACTCTTCGATGCGGGCGGCGGCTGACCTACTGCCCCTCTTGTTGCGGTAAAGACTTACGATGAGATGATCGCGCGCACGGGTCGCGGCAACGTAGATGAGCCGCACACGCTCCTCTTCCCCTCGCTTCTTCTCGAATTCGGCCAGCTCTTCGTATCCGAGTGTTTGCAGTTCGGCTTTCACTTCGATCCGGCCGCTTGTGCGGTCGAACAGCACGGGGTCGGGGTTGGGGCCTCTGGTCGCGTTCAAGCCGGCGAGTAGGACGATTGGGAATTCCAGCCCTTTGGCGCCGTGGACGGTCATCACGCTGACTGCGCCGGCGTCGGACTCGCGCACGACCGTCTCGCGCGCTCTTGCCTGCTCTTCGCGCTGGCGGTCGGTCCAAGCAAGGAATGCGCGCAGGGAGCCTTCGCCGGTGGCAGCGAAAGCGCGGGCGCGGTCGATGAGGAAGCCGTAACGCGTCCAGCGCCCGCGCCACTGGCGTTCGTCGAGGGCCAGCTCTCGGAGCCGGCGGGCGCGCACGAACTGCTCGATGAGCGCGGCCGGAGCGGTCCATTTGCGGCGTTCGTGGAAGTCTTTCAGGACGGCCAGCGCGCCGGCGACGCGGCCGGGCGGGGCTTCAACTCCGGCAAGGTAGTCGAACTGGCCGCCGGCTTCGACGAAGGTGAGCAGATCGGTGTCGGCGCAGGCGAAGGCGGGGGAGCGCAGCGCGGCCACGACCGCGACCGGGTGGGTTGGGTCGTCTATAGCCATGAGGCAGTTCAGCAGATCGCGTATCTCCTGCGTATTGTAGATAAGGGAGGCACTTTCGAGACGGAAGGGGATGTCTGCGTCCTCGAGCGCGATCTCAAGTGTATCGAAGCCGGTGCGACGCGGCATCAGAACGCAGATGTCCTGGTAGTCTGCGCGGCGTTTCGCGCCGTCGTCGTCCTCTGAACGGACCTGCCAGCCCTCATCGATCGCCGTGCGGATGGCGCGGGCGATGGATTCGGCTTCCTGGCGACGCACGACGCCCATATTCTCTTCGATTTCGCCACCTATGAAACGAACGGGGGGCGACTCGCCCGTCTGTGGGACGGCGACGAGGGGCGCATAGTCGGCCTGCGCTTCGCCCTGCATCCACTGGCTGAAGAGGTGGTTGACCCAGTCGATGACCGGCGGCTGGGAGCGGAAGTTCTGTTGGAGCAGGACGCTGGCTCCGCCGACCGCCTGCCGCATCTGTTCCACCTGCTGAATGTCGGCGCGGCGGAAGCGGTAGATCGACTGTTTGGGGTCGCCGACGACGAAGAGCTTGCCTTCGATGGGCTGGACGTTGCGCCAGTCGCGGGGACGGTTGTCGGGGTTGGTGCGATCGGGGGTCTTTTCGGCCAGGAACAGGGCGATCTCCGCCTGCAGCGGGTCGGTGTCCTGCATTTCGTCGATGAGGATGTGGGTAAAACGATTGCGAAAGTGGTCGCGCGCAGGGATGTTATCCCGGAGCAGATCGCGTGCAAGGACGAGCATGTCGAGGAACTCGACCTGGCCGGCTGCCCGCCGTTCGCGGGCGTAATCGAGTGTAAAGCGCTGCAACAGTTCGAGCACGGGGGTCAGCTCCGACGCCTGCTCGCTTTCGTTGAACTGAGATGCAGGCTCGTCAAAGGAGGCGCCGGCGAGCAGGTCGTGATTTGTATGAAAACTGTCCGCTATCTTGCGCATGTGGTCGAGGGTCATGCCTGCTGTCAGGGCAGGGCGAAGGGCGTCCTGGGCCACTGGGTCCTCGAGAGTCGTATCCAGCCAGGCTGACCAGCGGTCTTCGAAGGCGATTTCGGCCGCGATCTCGTCGCGGATGGTGAACCCCGGCGGCAGCCCGGCTGCCAGCGGACGCTCACCCAGGAGGCGGCCGGCGAAGCTGTGCAGTGTCTGGATGGCGGCCTGATCGAGTTCTGCCACGGCGAGCCGGCAACGTTCCCGCTGTTCGTGGGGCAGACCGGTGTCATCTGCGGCCAGTTCGAGGCTCTCGGCGATGCGGGCGCGCAGTTCGGCGGCGGCCGACTCGGTGAAAGTGATGGCGGCAATCCCGCCGAGCCTTGCCCGGCCGGTCCTGATGAGGGCGACGACGCGGTCGACTAGGCTGCGTGTTTTGCCGGTACCGGCGCCGGCTTCGACGACCATGTTCTGGTCGAGGCGTTCGAGGATGGCGTCGCGAGCCGGCTGGTCGGAGAGGGTGTTCATCAGCTAGTCTCCTCGCCGGCCATGGCCACGTAGGCGGAGAGGCGTCGATCTTCACGCTTGCGGCGCCAGTGCCACTCGCGGCGGGTGGGGCAGAGATGCTTGAATTCGCAGTAGCGGCAGTTGTTGCCGTCATTGCCCGGATTGGCTGGGAAGAGGCCGGCGCCGATGCCGTCGGTGATGGTGCCGACGACATCGCTGAAGGCGTCAAGCATCTCTTCGAGCGTTTTCGGTGTGGGCGGGCGGGTCGTAAATTTCCCTTTCTCGGTCACGAACCAGTAGGCGACCTTTATGTCGATCCCGGCGCCCAGCAGATGTCGGGCGGCGAGACCGTACACGGGCAGCTGCAGGAGTTTGCCGCGCTGGAGGGGGTCTTTATTCATGTTTGCGTAACTGCTGGTACCGCCAGACTTGTAGTCGAGAACGAGGGCGGTGTCTCCGGAGGGTGAGATGTCGATGCGGTCGATAAAGCCCCGAAAGCGGAGCGTGCCGGTACGTGCGCTCGACCACTCGACGGATTGCAGCGGTGTTTCATCTTCATTCCCGGCAAAACCGAAAGAGCTTTCGACGGCATGGGGTGAGACGCCGTGCTTCTTGCGAAGTTTGGCGTCCTCCTTGAGGAATTTCTCCAGATCGCTGATTATCTGGTCGCGGACCAACTCCCAGAGCAGCGGTTTGCCGGTGACGCCGCGCTGCTCGGCCTTCCGGAACTCCTCTGCGGCGATCTTGAAGAGCTGGCGGCGGTGGTCGTCGGTCCAGGGTTGGTCGGGCGGGGGAATGGCGCCCTGCTCCTGCGCTTCTTGAATGAAGCGTTCCAGGATTGCATGCAGGAGCGATCCCCGCTCCAGGGCCGAAATGGTGGCCAGTTCCTCCGGCTGCTCGGGCGCGGCGATGCCAAGCACGTTGGAGAGGAAGTAGCGGAAGGGGCATGTTGCCCAGGTTTGCAGCCGCGTCGGCGAGAAGAAATCGCGGTTGGAGAGCCCGATGCGTCCTGATGGAGAGATGGCCGGCGAGAGGTCTCCGTCCCACCTCGTCAACGGCTGCGCGTTTCTGGCCCGCTGCATCGCCAGGGCGCGGGACAGGACGGCCTCCGACTGGGCGAGATGATGGGCGTCGATTGCGTTGCCGGCCTGCCGCCACTGCGAAAGCCGGTGCAGATCGTAGTCGTGGATATCTGCGGGCTGTGTCGCTGACAGGGTGTTGATGCCGTGTTGGGCCGATACCACCTCCTCAAACCAGGGTTGTTCCCGGAGTTGGGCGAGTTCACGGGGATTGGAGAGCATCGAAGGATAGACGGGCGAGCCGTATAGGCCGGCGGCCTCTTCGAGGAACCAGCGGGACGGGTGTTGCTCGCGCATGGCGATGTTGTTGCCGCGGGCGAAGGTGAGCACGCGGGTGCGTCCGGCCGCGGCGGCGGCGAGGTAGTCGTACCGTTCGGCGGCGGTGGAGTGGAAAAGGAGGCCCGTCTTCTCGCGTTCCGACTGGGGCAACAGGGGGTCGTCAGGGGGTTGCGCGGGCACCAGGCCCTCGACCATGCCGACGAGGTAAACCTTGTCGAAGCGCAGGCCGGCTGCGATGCGGACAGGACCGACCAGAAGGCCTTCGCCCAAGGCGCCGGCCCTGGCGGCAGGCCGGTTTAGCGTCTCGTCGAGAGCAACGCGAAAGGCATCGAGATCGGCGTCTTCCTCCACTTCGTCGAGATTCGCCAGCTCCTGAAGCGCGGCGGTGAGGGTGTCAAGGTTTTCTTGCTCGACAAATGGGAGCGACGCCTCGTCAAGATACAGGTCGATGATCTCTCCGGCCCAGTTGACGAACGCCGTCCAGGTCCTGCTGTCCTGGGCGTGGTTGAGGGTATCGTGCAGCCTGAGCATAAAACTGCGAAGTGCCCACGCCTCTGCCGTTGACTGCGTAAGTTCTTTCTCCCTACCGGCGGAGAGATCTTCGTCCTGCCTTGTGGTGGTGCGCTGCTGGGAGGCGGCATAGCTAGCCAGGCGGTCGCGCCACTGCTCGATGCCGGCAACGACGCCTGCTTCGCGCGAGATCGCGTCCCATCGCGAGGGGCTGAATCCGCGCGAGGATGGCTTGACCGGACAGGATGTGAGCCAGCGCATCACGTCTTCTCTGGGCAGGCCGCTGCCGGCGAGATCGACGATGCCTTTGAGCATGCGGCCGACCGGGGTCGCGGCCAGCCTTTGCGTTGAGGGACCGGCGATGGGGATGTCGGCGGCGGCGAGCTGTTCGGCGATGAGTGCGGCATAGGGCTCCTGCTGCCAGTAGAGGACCGCCATGCGGTGGAAGGGCGTGCCTGCGTGCGCGGCGGCGGCGACTGACCTGACGACGCTGCGTACCTCTTCGCCAGTGTCGGGGGCGACGAGCAGGTTAGCAGGAGGCAGGGAGGACATAGAGGACGACGGAGGCGAGGCGTTGTTGGGCAAGATGGTGTCGGCCACGCGATCGCCGGTAGCGGCCTGGACGGTTGCGCATTTCCCTGCGTCGCGGAGCGCGTCGTACAGGCGCTGCTCGGTGGGCGTCAGGGTGCGCGGCAGGTAGGCGATTACGGGGCCAAGCGCGGAAAGGGCGGTGGCGGCGGCGCCCGTCCTGACGGCGTCTGCGGCGGCATCGGCGAGCGTTTCTCGGTCGTAGTAGGCGGCGGTGAAGGCACGATAGCGTGAAAACAGGCGGGCGATCTCGCCGGAAATCCCGCCAAGGCTTTCGAGCGCGGCGAGGACGTTGGGCGCGGCGCGAACCAGGTCTCGGAATGTCGCGCGCAGGCGGGCGTGGAAGGTGGGATGGGTGCGGAAGGGTTCGAGCTCACCTGCGGCCTCTTTGGCAGCGCGGCGCACGGCGGCGAATTCGATGGCGGGCTTGAGGGGGCCCCGGCCCTCGGCGGCCAAGCTTTGCGCTCCGAGCAGCTCTGCGAGGCGGGGGAGCGACATGAAACGCACGTTGACGAGGCCGCGCCTGCCGATGTCGCGGCGCAGGTAGAGGCCGGGATAGGTTGTCGGTACGACGACGGTGACGGGGGCGAAAGGGTCTCCGGCCTGATGTTCATGCAGAAGGCGTTCGAGGCGCCCCTGGGCTTGTTGGACGTGTACGACATGGGTGGGGGATTGCTGCATGTGTGAAGTCTCCATTGCGGGACGTAGGGCACGCGGTCGATCTTCTTACCTCCTGAGTATACGTCATGATATACGGTGGCCGCACAAAATCATGGCGTGAAGAAGGGGGCGCCGGAAGCACGCGTCGGGCGCCCTAGGGCGGTTTGGCGATTCTGCAGACGGGTACACGAAAACATGAGGGATGATATCTTCAGTTTCATTCCTGCTATGAAGGGGAGGCGAATTGAGCGGGCTTTCGTGGAGGGAACACCGACTTTCGTCCACAATCTTGCATATTGATCTGTCGGCTATAAAGGGCTAGCGAATCGTTGTCACTGGGAGTCGCGACATCTGTCTGACCTGGAATTCGCAAGCCAATCAAGTTGTCAATCCACGAGGGTACCCACAAGGGGTGCCCCTACGGTGGGATGGCCGGATGGAAGGAAATGTCGAGGGGTCTTAGCTTCTTGCACCTACTGTGCCGAGGTTTGCAGGTCTGCGCCTTTTCGCCCGAGCGGCGGCGATTTCGGCGGAAATCTCGTCAATATCAAAAGTGTCTGCTTTCGTTTGGTCAAGCCGATCTATGGCAACAAACAGTTTGTCAGTGCGTCGCTGTCGCATTTCACGCTTCAGCAACGCAGCCAGGGATTCTGATGTGAGCAGACCGGCCTGATTGGCTTCCGCAGCCAACTCACGCGGCAGCGTTATCGTCAGTGTAATTGTTTCCATAGCATTTCTCCGACATGGAGGAAGGGACTCGCTTCTACCATCTCCTGTGCGGGCAATTCTAGCGTGACGCGACAGGAGCGCAAAGGGAGAGCGGATCTGACGCATAACTGAATCCTGGACAGAGGAAACTGTCGAGCCAAGTTCTGAGTGTACTTTGTGCGGTCTGCCTGGAACCGAAATGGCGGAATGTACTGTCGGAATTTTGGCAGCGAGGTCTCTTTGGTCATAGCGGCGCAGGTTAAGCGCCATTGGGCGTTGCCTCGCCTGCCTTGTCTGCGCTGGCTCAAATTCGGAACGAGACACGACGCGGGGAAGTTCGGTCGCAGCGGGTCGCCAAGGTCATATTGCCACACACTCGCTGCGGCGGGGGTT
>JAPPKT010000550.1 GCA_028819675.1 Caldilineaceae bacterium
CCCCCGCACAAGGGAGGGCCGAATAGGCCCGACCGCCCAAATGCGAGTAGAGAGTGAAGAGGAGTGAGGAAAGAGATAACTTCGCCCCCATTTTGGGATGTACCTCGGGCTGAATTCGTGCTGGTCGCTGACGCCGGCAGTTGGACAGCGGGCGGCAGCTGAACCGTCCTTTCTGCACTGTGAACGGCTCGAACCGCGGCCATACTTCAACTGCACATGTCATAGTTTATGGAACTGACCGGCCAGCAGGATGCCGAGCGTCGCGCAGAGGAGGCTGAGGCCGTTGTTGGCGAGGATATTGACCAGGCCGGCCCAGACGCGGCCGTTCTGCCAGAGGTCGATGCTCTCGACGGCGAAGGTGGAGAAGGTGGTGAAGGAGCCGAGGAAGCCGACGAACAGCAGCAGCCGCAGCTGGGGTGACAGGGCAAGATAGTGGGAGGCGGCCGCGACCAGGAAGCCGAGCAGCAGGCTGCCGGCGGCGTTTACGGTCAGTGTTCCGTAGGGGAATGCCGGCCCCAGCTTCGCTGCCAGCCACAGGCTGACGAAGTAGCGGGCGTTGGCGCCCAGCACGGCGCCCAGGCCGATCCAAAGAACGTTCGCCATTGCTCAGTGCGCCTGCGGGCTTGTTGCCGATTGCTGCGGCCGCACGGTGCTCATTCGGTCTGGCGCGCTGCACCGAGCGGCGGCCGGCTCGCCAGTGGCCCGATCCATTCGTTGAACAGCACGTCGGCGACCTCCGGATCGACCCCGCGCAACGCGGTCAGCATATCTCCGGGCGTTATGATCTTGTACTGATAGTCGGCCAGGTAGTTTTGGAGAAACTGCTTGAACGCCCTCTCTCCCAGCGTGCGGCGGATGGCGGAGAAGAAGAGCGCGCCCTTGCCGTAGACGATGCCCTCGTAAATCCTTCCGTCTGCAAAGGCGGTCACAGGCTGCGCGAGCGGCGCGTCCTGTTCGCGGCTGATCAGCCCGTCAACGACTGCCTGCCAGCGGCGGTATTCCAGAATGTCGGCCGCGTCCGGACCGTGCACCGCCTCATAGTAGATGCGGCTGGAGTATTCGGCCAGCCCCTCATCAACCCAGGGCTGGTTGACCGGATCGTTGTGGACAAGCTGGTACCACCACTGATGCGCGACTTCGTGCACCGCTCGAATCTCCAGTTGGTCCCGGTAGCGGTCATACAGCTGTACGCCCAACAGGAAGACCTGCGGGTATTCCATGCCCCGGAAGCTGATGGGCGCGGACGCCACGCGCAGCTCCGGGTAGGGGTAGGGCCCAAACCAGTCGCTGTACACCCGCAGCGCGGCCGCGGTGTGCTGCAGCACGGCCCGCCCCGCCTCTTCATGCTCGGGCAGCCAGTAGCTGGTGACGCGCGTGCCGTATGCGTCCAGGCTGTCGGATTGGAAGCGGTTGCTCATGTGGACGAAGAACTCGCGCGACAGCTCCGTCTCCCACCGGTGTTGGATATGCTGGTCACCGACGACTGTGGAGGTGATCAACTGGCCGCTGGCCACGGGGATCTGATCGATGGGGAGGGTGCCGGTCACGACAAAGCTGGAGATGTAGTTGAAGGCCGCGTCCCCGCGGCTGGTGCCTCGCTCCAGCCACCAGCGTCCACTGGCCGCGGTCGGCCCCGGCATGTAGACGGCGAGTGAGGGGTAAAAGAGCGGCAGGCTCAGGAACTCCTGGCTGAGGCCGAAGAGACGGTAGGCCCCCGTCGTATCCGCGCCCCAGTGGGGGACGCGCAGCTGCCAGCTCAGGTAGACGTTCGTCGTCTGCCCGCGCAGCAGCGCCCGCGGCAGGTCCACCCGTATGGCCGTGTTCTGCTCCAGATAGACGAAGGGCGCGGTGCTGCCCTCGACCGTCACGTTCTGAATGCTGAACTCGCCGCCGTAGTGGGGCAACGCCGGGTAGAGGCGAAAGACCAGGTGCGTCCAGGGGTCGTCGCTGGTGTTGGGGACGCGCACACGGGCCGACCCCTGCAGAAAGATGAGATCGTCGCTGAGGGAGAACTCGATCTCATAGTGCGGCATGGCGCCGAGCGCGGCCAGCGGGTCTTCTTCTTCCACGGTTGAGGGGCGGATTCCGCTGCAGGCGGCCAGCAGGATCATCAGCAGCAGAAGGCCGAACCCCAGCGCGCCGTACGCGGGGTGGGCGATTCTCGCCGTTTTTTTCTTCACGCTCTCCTCTGCGTTTGGAGGCATCTGCGATACCACGGGAAACGTTGCGTGTATAACGGGTGCGCTGCCGTTCTGAAATTGGAGCGCTTGTGTCGACCTGAGCCACGAGCTTCTTGGGGGTATGCAAAACTGAGACACCATGCGGCAGGAAAGGCAGCGCTTAGTCTAATCTAATCATAACATAGCCGGATAGTGCAAGGGAAAATATGCACGAATGTGCTATACTGTCAATGTCTGTGCTGGAGACTTCTGTAGCAGAAGTCCGTCTGCCTGCGACACGCGGCGCAGTAGAGCCGGTGTCCTTATCT
Source organism: Caldilineaceae bacterium (assembly GCA_028819675.1). The sequence continues at coordinate 2,489 of JAPPKT010000550.1, forward strand.
TGTCGAGGAAAGACTAAATGTTTGTACGAAGCGCGGCGGCCGCCGCGTTGGACCGGAAGAAGGGGCTGTTCTCTGCATACGACCACGAACGGCGGGCGGAGCAGAGGCGCATGAAGGGGTGGCTGGAGGAGTTGAAGGCCGACACAGCCGCTTCCCTGAACCGCAAACTCGACGACGCCATCGATAGTGCCTGGCCCGGCGCGCTGCCCACGGCAGAGTTCGACCGCGCCGACGGCATGCGCATCCCGCTGGGCGAGGCCTGGCAGAACCGTGAGCAGGCCCGTCACTGGGCACTGGAGACGCTCGAAGGCCGGCCGGCGCTGGCGGTGGACGGCAGCCAGATCGTCCCCACCACCGACTACGCTCCCCCGGTGGGCGCGGTGCAGATCGGCTGGTTCTTCAACGATCGCTGCACGGCAACGGATGGTGACGCGGCCGGACGCTATGAGAAGGACATCGCCTTTGAGGTGCTGGCGCCGGACGAGCTGCTCGATTCCGGCGGTGACGACGGCGTTTTTCCCAACTGGCGCGTGAACCAGGAGCGTTTCATTCGCGAATGCGCGAAGCTGTGTGAGTTCATGGAGCGCTGTGCGGAGCGGCCGTTTGAACGCAGGCCGGTCTGTTTTCTCGACGGCTCGTTGATTATCTCCTTCGCCGGGCAGCTGCGCGCCGGCCGTGAACACGGTTATATTCAGGCTGTGCAGGAGCTGCTGGCCTGCTCCGAGCGCACGCGCACGCCGCTGGTCGGCTATGTGGACAATACGTACAGCCGCGACCTCGTCACCCTCCTGGCCAGGCTGCACGGCCTGGTGGCGCCGGCGCAGATCAACGACGCGTACCTGCTGCGGGAAACGCTGTCCAGCTGGGGCGATCGCAGCCCGTTCTGGATATGCGCACGCCCGGACCGTCTGAGCGATGCAGGCCGCGCCGAATTCTATAAGCAGGTCTGCTTCTGCCTGGCGCGGGTCAGCATGGAGAACCCGCCGGCCCGGCTGGAGATACCGCGCTGGCTGCTGGAGTCCGGCCGCGCCGACGAGGTTGTCGCACTCGTTCTGGCCGAGGCGGTCGTCGGCAGCGGCTATCCCTACGTGCTGGAGGCGGCGGACGTCACCGCGGTCATCCAGCAGCAGGACCGCCAGCGCTTTTACCGGCTCTACCAGGATTTTCTGCAGGAGCAGGGCATGGCTATGACCATCACTCGCAAGCAGCGCAGTAAGCAGATGCGGCGGTAGGAACGGCAGTGGTCAGAAAGTGTGCAGATTATTGGTGCGCGGCAGGTCTGTATCATCGTAAACTTCAACCCCCTAACATCACGGAGTAGACAATGTCATTAGTGGTAACGAGCTACGACTCTCCCATCGGTTCCATCGAAATCTACGCCACGGACACGGCGGTAGGCAGCGCCAAATTCGTCGGGGAACAGATAGGAGAGAGTGAGGAGGAGAGAAGTCGGGCCCGCGACGCATCATCGCCGCAGGCGGGCGCGCATCCCCTGCTGGAGGAGGTGCGGCGCCAGTTGGACGCCTATTTCGGCGGCAGATTACGCTGCTTCGATCTGCCCCTGGAGCTGGATGGCACGCCATTTCAGCGCCAGGTGTGGCAGCAGCTTCTCAGCGTCGACTACGGCCAGACCGCCAGCTACCAGGACATCGCCGTAGCCATCGACAACCCCAAGGCCGTGCGCGCGGTGGGCGCGGCCAACGGGCGGAATCCGGTCGCCATTATTGTGCCCTGCCATCGCATTATAGGCAGTGGTGGGCGTGCGAAGCTGACGGGATACGGCGGCGGTCTGTGGCGTAAGGAGTGGCTGCTGCGGCATGAGGGGGTTTTGTTGGTGTAGAGGAGTAGAGAGATGAGATGGAAACTCAAATGTCTAGTCGAGCCGGAAGATGACTGGTATGTTTCCTATTGTGAGGAATTAGGAATCGCAAGCCAGGGAGAAACGTTCATCGAGGCAAAGAAGAATTTGGAGGAAGCAATAGAGATGTTCTTTGAGGATGCTTCGCACAGCGAAATTGTGAGTCTCCTTGCCTCTCTTTAAGCCGGAATCGCCTTTCGGAATTCAACATCACCCGGAGATTTCGGTTGTGCAGCATCAGGAGGGACAGGGCACACAATGGGTGCTTACTGTTGCTTAGACTTAGGCGGCTGTCCGGTTGCGAAGTCTGCAAAAAACAAACGCTTGATCTTGGAGTAGCAATCGTCCCCGACCAACGAGAACTAGAGTTGGGGACACTTATGAGAAATATTCGGAAACCCCAATTGGATCGTTCCCACTCTGAAAGCGGAAAGTAGCTCTGATCTGCACGGAGTTCATCATTTCAGCTCCCCTCTAATCCTCGCCAAACCCTAGCAAAGGTCTTCACCTGCGCCCCATCCCCGCGGCCACTGACAAGATAGCAACCGTGAGCCTGGACACGATAGAGTTCGTGGCGGGCGGACAAGTATCCTACTGTTTACTAAAGCGCAAGCGAAAAGGGCGGTAAGCTTGTGTTCGTGGTATAAACTTCGTGGGTAACCATTTTAGGTTTCTGTCCGACAAAGGGATTGCTGACCTCACACTTGGGAGCGGGAATGACTTACGAAGTCCTCAAACCGAGTTTAGATTGCTTGCGCCAAGAGTATGTTCTTGTCCAAGCCTGGAAGAAAGCCTCGAATTACATTCGGTATCATAACTGGTATTCTGACACTTTAGCACTCGATAGGGCTACAGCTAACCTTCCAAAGTTCATTGCCGAAATCATGAAAGGTCTGGAAGTTCCCGAGCAGTGGGAGAGCGAGCCTCTTCGCTTGGTACTGGCGCCTAAAAGCCAGAAGTGGCGTGTGTCAACGGATAAGAAATGGGAACCCGTTGAAAGCGGCGACGACAAACTTGAAATGCGGCCACTTGCTCACGTGAGCCTGCGCGATCAGGTTGTAGCGACAGCAGTGATGCTATGTCTCGCAAACAAAGTCGAGACAGCTCAACAGGATCCACGAGTCAGTTTTAAGAAGGCTGAAGACCGCAAAAGGGTGGTTTCCTACGGAAATCGATTGTTCTGTGATAGAGAAGAGCACGAGTTGCTCCATCGATGGGGCTCAACGAAACTTTATCGGTCCTATTATCAAGACTATCGTTCGTTCATATCCCGGCCCAATACGGTGGCGGAGTCGATAGAATCGAAGGATGGACAACATGTCATTATTGTTGAGACAGACTTAGACAAATTTTACGACCGGGTACGTCCAGAAATGCTTATGTATGCTCTTGATCAATTGAGAAAAGATGACGAGGATCAGGAGTTTTTTGACTTTGCTAAGACAGTGCTGACTTGGCGGTGGGACGAAAACGACGAGGCTGACATCGAGAAATACGCCAAGCATTCAGAACTTGATGACTTCACGCGAGTGGCACTTCCTCAAGGCTTGGTTGCCGCGGGGTTTTTTGCCAACGTAGTACTTCTGGCCTTCGACCAACGACTGCAAGATAGTTTTGGTAAAGAGATCAGAAGAGGTGTCCGCCTTGAAGATGCCTGCCGATATGTCGACGACTTGCGCTTAGTCGTAACGTCAGACCTGGATGTAGATGAATGCAAAATGGCCGTAGAGGAGTGGCTTCAAAGCTTGTTAAACGGGGAGGCTAAAGGGCTCTTAATATCCGAAAAGAAGACGGAGGCGGTGGAGTTCGGTGCGTCCCAACGACCAATTGTGCGGCAAAGCGAAAGGATGAAACGTATTCAGGAATCAGTGTCCGGTCCATTTGGTATCGCCGAAGGGTGGGTCCTACTGGATATGATCCAAGGTTTGGTTCGGTCACAGCAGGATTTGGACCGAATACAATCTGAAAGCGGTTGGGACTTCTCTCCGAAATCCGATGTGCATGAAGAGAGGGTTGCTAGGTTCGCAGCAAATCGCTTTCGTACTACATATCGTTTTATTAGACCTCTTTTTGAAGACAGACGGTTCGCTAGCGAGCCTGAAAGAACTGATGATGAGTCTGAGGAAATTTCTAGCGAGTCTGAACTCTTCTTAAATGTTGTGGGACCCCATAGTCGGCAGGAACTTGATGAAGACGCAAAGGAATTTGCTCTCCGAATAATCGAGCGGTGGATAGAAGATCCTTCGAATGTTCGACTCTTATGGGTCGGACTAGACATTTGGCCTGATCCGGAGATTTTGAAGGAAGTTCTCAGGTTGTTAAAACCCTACATTTACACCAGCGAAGGCCCACAGAGCCGTAGTAAGAGACAAGTCGCTTGGTATTGTCTCTCCGAGGTCTTGCGACGAGGCGCAACGGAAACCAGTATCGTGGACGACAAGGATTGCCTCCCAGATGTCGCTGACCTCAGAAAGTACAGGGAAATCCTATGTGCAGAAGCGGCTAAACTAGCTTCTCCCAAGCTGACGACTATTCCGTGGTATCTCCGACAGCAGGCTTTGCTTTTCCTTGCCTGCTTTGCTCCTGCCGCAGCACCGAATATCCGCACAAGTCGTAAAGCAGAGATAATAGAGTACCATAAACTCATACTGTTTCTTCGGGGGGAGAGTAGCCGCCTCAGCAGTTCAGAATTTGCGACTCTGTCGGTAGTTGCTCGCCGCGCGATTTTGGATGCCGACAAATCTGTTGAATTGGTTCGTTGGGGATTAACGGCAGATCGCAAGAATGCAATTGCCAATATGGATCCATCGTTCGCCCTTGAACTCAAAGATGTTGATTTAAACTTTGATGAAGGATTATCAGCAGGCGTCAAAGAAAGTTTGTGCCTTGAGAATGGTGTGGTTAGCAGTGATCTGTCGAGTCTTGCGGAGACAGTACTGGGGGCAGGTTCTGTGAGCTCATTAAGAAATGAGCTTTCAATACTGCGCTTCGCGGTTGCGTTCTTAGAGAAACTTCGGCCACTGAATGAAACTCGATATGAAATCATTCCTCCTGGGCGTGTCAGAATAGAGCTGGAAGAAGATGGCGATATCGCCAAAGTATCGAAGTTAGAAGTTTCAGAGCGTCTAATTCCTTCTGCTAGTAGTCTTTATGCACCGCCAAATTGGTGCGAACCAGATGACCGTTGGCGGTTTCAATTAGGCTTTCTCCTACGATTCATTCTTACCAGACAAGCGGATTTCACCTCCTTCCCAGGACCTGAATATTGGAAAGTGCATCACGCAACGTACCGGCCAGTGAGGAGCCATTGGCAGCAACGGATTTACGGACTGTACAACGGCCAATCTGCGTTCGGGGATGATTGGATGCCTATAACCGACTGGATGGAACGATTTCTTCTGATGCTCCTCCGTTGGCCCGGTTGTAGAACGCCTAATGACTTTGAGTGGGTCAAAGAGGGAATCAGAAAAACTAAGCAGAAAATTAAGGATCGAATCAAGTGTCTTGAAGAACAACGAGGTGCTGCAACCCAAACTCTCATGATGCCCATGATTGCGGAGTGGCCCACCGAGAGACCCAAGACTCGATCTTTACGTGGTTGCGTTGTGCAAACGGTTGTGCCGCAAGAAAAGGATTTTGACAACTGTGACATTACTTTTTCACAAACCGAGATTCGCAGGAAACACCGCAATCACCTGTCAGCAGCACTCGAAGCCGTGAAGAAGATGCTCTACCTTCGCAAAACACATTTGGAGGACGACGGCCGCCTTGACTGGCTCATTCTTCCCGAGCTGGCCGTCCACCCGGACGACGTGAAGACGCATTTGATACCGTTCGCGCAAAAATTCAAGTCAATTATTCTGGCCGGTCTTACCTATCAGAAGATACTTGATGACAAACAGCCAGTTAATTCTGCTTTGTGGATCCTGCCCAGACAACCCGAAGAGAAGGGCTTGCAGATCTTGACACGGCGGCAAGGTAAGCTTCACATTGCCCCAGTGGAAAAGAAATATGACGTGGATGGCTTTCGCCCATGCCAATGGTTGATTGGATACCCATGGTCCGAGACCGATACGAGACCACTATGGCTGTCAGGGGCTGTCTGCTACGACGCGACCGACCTCAATTTGGCTGCCGATTTGCGGAACGAATCAGATGTCTTCGCGATTCCCGCCTTCAACAAAGATGTCGGTACTTTTGATCAAATGGCGAATGCTCTAAATTATCATATGTTTCAACATGTAATAGTCGTAAACAACGGCTTGTATGGAGGCAGCAATGCCTATTGGCCTGTTCACGATAAGTACAAGAGACAGATTTTTCATTTGCATGGGCAACCACAAGCATCGATTGCATTTTTTGAAATTGAGGACATAGGCAAAGTCCTTGACCGTCGACGACTTGGGAAAAGTGGCGGTCCATCGGAAAAAGAACCTGTATGGAAAAGCCCGCCAGCCGGCTTAAAGCGATTCCAATATTAATACAGGATATGTCGTTCGAACTTCGAGCCTGCATAGCGACCCTACACGCTCCAATCAGTAGGGGTCGCAGTTGTTTGAATGCATCTTATTTTTTCCGTTTCGTGGTCTAGTGAAGGGGAGCAACCTCATTGTAGGATAACGAGCCCAGTAAAGGAGAAGGTGAAGTGACAGAGCATGGTGAAGTTATCGAGATTACTGATGCAATGCGAGACGCCTTCATAGATGCCTGTATTGTCATCAGGGATTCGGAATTCTGGGAGGCTAATGACCACATCCGCTACGCGTTCAGGAAGTGGCTACATCAGTTTGAAGGGCGCTTTGACTATGATATAAGCGACCAAGAAGCTGGCAGATTGTTTGAGCGAATTCAAATCAGGCTAGGTGAAATTGAACGGTGGACTTCCCCTGCCAGACACATCGGAATACAGCTTGTGCTTTTCCCCGCGTTAGGGGGCGTCGAAGAAAGAATAAACGCCCGCCTTGAAAAGATAGAATCTGCCCTTTGGGAGGATGAAGAATAAGAATTCTTACCGAAGATGCTCCCGGCGCCATGGGCCTGCAGCTTCGGTTATTTTAGTTCCCAACATTCCCCCGCCACGCCTCCGCCGCGGCCTCAACCTGCGCCGCGTCCCAGCCGCCATTGGCGATCACCAGCCTATACCGCTGGGTAATCGTCTCCCCGGCGTCGAACTCGTATACCTCGTCGAACATAAAGGCGAAGCTGGCGCAGGCGTAGGGGGTCTGGCGGATGAACCATTTGTTGGGGTAGCGCAGGTTGGCGGGGTGGTCGAGGAAGGCGAGCGTTGACGCGTTGCCGTTGCCGTCGTGGCGACCGGTGTAGGCCAGCCAGGGCGCGGCCTGGCCCATGGCATCGGCGCCTTCGTGTCCCGCGGCGGTGATGACCTCGCCGTTGTCGAAGGAGCGCGGGCCGCGCCAGAACAGCCCGCCATAGCCGGCCAGCGGACGGCCAGAGGTCGTGGGCGAGCCGATGTGCAGCGACTTGCCGCGCACATTGCGCAGGCTGGTCGTGAAGTCGAGCGCCCAGTAGCCGGCGTCCGGGTCGACGGTCTCGACGGCGATGCCCCGCGTCTCGTCGATCCAGTGCTCGCCGGCCTGTGTGATCCAGGAGAGCCTCTCCGTGGCTGCGAAGCGGTTGTCCTCGATTTCGATCGAATCCCAGCCGTCGTGGCGCTGGGTCCCGTTGTTGGGCAGGTCGACATAACCCCTGCCGTGGAGGTAGCTGCCCCCGCCCCAGAAGTTCTGACCGTGCAGGTGGGCGATCGTCATCTGGATGCCCTTGTGCCAGACGTGGTCGTGCGGGCGGTAGTTGGTGATCAGGTCGCCGGCCAGCGTGTTGACGGGGTGGAAGAACGGCTTGGGCGACTCGGACTGGGGCATGTCCGGGTCGTAGATGTAGCGGAAGAGCGTCACAGCCTCCCACTTCAACTCCAGCGAGGCGAAGCCGGGCGTGCGGTGACTGTGCGGCGCGGTCTTTTCGTTGCGGGTGTGGATAAGAGAAAGAGTCATGGGACCTCAGTGGTCGGTGGTCAGTGGTCAGTGGTCAGTGGACGGCTGTTGGTGGGGCGTTATCAGGCTTTGTTGATATTTCTTTGAGTCCAGCACACGAGGGCAACCTACGAGCTGTCGAGCATTTCCTGCAGGCGTTGGCGGGCTGCCTGCGGATCGGCCTTGCCCTTGGTAACGCGCATCATCTGGCCCATGAAGAAGCCGAACAGCTTCTTCTCGCCGCTGCGGTAGCGGGCCAGCTCGTCCGGGTTGCTGTCGAAGGCCTCCTGCACGGCCGCGTCGATGACGTCGGTATTGCTGACCATGGCCAGCCCTTCGCGCTCGACGACGGCCTGGGGATCGTCTCCGCTGCTGTACATCTGCTCCAGCACCTTCTTGCCGGTGTTGGCGTTGATCTCACGCGCATCCACCATCTGCACCAGCGCGGCCAGCTGCTGCGGCTGCACGCGCGTATCGGCGATCTGCCGCAGATCCTGGCCCTCGCCGTCGGCGTAGAGCAGGCGGAACAGCTCGTCGGTGATCCAGT
>JAPPKT010000544.1 GCA_028819675.1 Caldilineaceae bacterium
GAAGCGCAGCAGCTTGTGGAAGTGCCAACAGCGACACCGACGCCAACGCAGGAATCCGAAGCGCAAACGGTGGTGGAAGTGCCCGGCCCGGTGGTCGCCCTGCTGCTATCGGCGACCGCGGACAGCGTAACCGTCAACTGGCAGCCGCCGGCGGACGGCGGCGCGCCCAACATCTATATCGTTCATCTGAATCCGGAGGGCGGCGGCAAGGGCAGCACCAAGAGGCCCAAGGCGAAAAAGCTGTCCGTAACCTTCCGTAACCTGGAAAGCGGCAAGACGTACAAGGTCTGGGTCCGCGCCCAAAACGAAGCCGGCAAGGGCCAGCGCGTCCATGCCAGCATCACGCTGCCGTCGCCGCAGTTGGAAGTGCAGGCACAAGAGCTGCGGCCGACGCCAACACCGACACCGACGCCCACGTCGCAGGCGCAAGAGTTGACCGTGCCGGCGCTGACCGTACAGGCGGCTGCAGGCGCGGTCGACCTGCGTTGGGAAGCGGTGACCGGCGCAGTGCGCTACGAACTCATGGTGTGGTGGGATGGGGTCACCGACTGGCAGCCGCTCGGAGGCGACAACCTGACCGGCACCTCCTACACCCATACCGACGTAACCGCCGGGACCAAGTATTACTACACCATCAGTTCCGTCAACGCCGCCGGCGAGACGAGTGACTGGCTGCAAGAGCCCTACCCGTCCGCCACCGTGCCGGCGTCCGGGACGTCACTGTCAGTGCCGGCGCTGGCCGCGCAAGCAGCCGCAGGCGCGGTCGACCTGCGTTGGGAAGCGGTGGCCGGCGCAGTGCGCTACGAACTCATGGTGTGGTGGGACGGGGTCACCGACTGGCAGCCGCTCGGAGGCGACAACCTGACCGGCACCTCCTACACCCACACCGACGTAACCGCCGGGACCACCTACTACTACTCCATCCGTGCCGTCAACGCCGCCGGCGAGACGAGCGACTGGCTGCTGGAGCCCTATCCGTCCGCCACCGTGCCGGATTAGACATCGCTGGACAGACGGGCGTCCCTCGCAGCTCCCTGAATTGGTATCGGCACTTTTGACTGATTCTGCCTTGATTAAAGAGCCCCCTCAGTCCGTCTTCTGGAGTCCCGCACCGGAAGACGGCTGTTCTCAAGGTATGACGTGTTCTATGAGTCAGCGGGGACTGGCCAGCTCTCTGTGCGCCGAAAGGCGTAAACTCGACGTAGAGGTTCTCCTGACGTGAGCTCTGAATCTTGGAACGACGTCACGGAACAGAGGGCGGCCATGTTTCGCTACCCGCACAGCCGCACTTCTCCCAGGACCCGCCACGCAGATCCCGCTTGACCCGGTATGCCACCACCCTTTTTCCGAATCTCACCCAAAACCCCAGATACATCTTCCGGAGTACCCGTCTCCCGGCAAAACATCTCACACATGCATCATACACACACTTTCTGTCGATATGACCGCCTTTGAGGGATATACGAGCCGTCACACGAAACCTGACCTGACAAGGAGACACCATCCGTGAAGCGCGCCAACCTCTACGCCCTTATCGCGATCACAACTATCTTTTTCCTCTTCTGTCTCGCCGCCGTCAACGCCAACGCCCAGGAAGCCGACAACGACGAGAGTATCGTCACTCGCCTGGGCGAACTCGTCGATGAGTTGTTTGCCCGTGTCGACGAGCTTGACGAACGCATAACCGGCATTGAAGACGCAGATCAGCAGGGCGCACTGTGGGATACGGTAAATAACCTTGATCTCCTTGTCGGCGACCTCGAGAGGGAACTGCTCTCCGTCGGAGATATGTCGGATCGCCTGGCCGCTCTCGAAGCTATCTGGGACGGGCCCGGACCTGCCTACCTCGACAACGGGCACTGCATCCTCGCCATACCCGGCGCTGGCGGCCTCCGCCTCACCCTGCAGCACGAGACCATTGTCCGCTACATGGCCCGGTTCGACGCCTTGCCTGCCGCATACAGCGTGCATTCTGTCCAGGTCGACCCCGAAAGCGGCGAAATTCTGATCTTCTACGAGACCCGCGATGAGAGGCCGCTCTACGTGATAGAACGCTGGCACGGTTGCGAATTCCGCAGTAGCAGCGACTGGATAGAGGCCGAGGGGTAAGGCGTTTGCCAACGAGGGAGGCCAGGCCCACGGCGGCCATCACCAAGGTGAGACCGATACGCCGTGAGGTGCGGAGGCAGCCCCTGCCCGTAAGTAGATACCCGGCCAGCCCACCGTGCGCGAAGGCGCGTATACCCGGGCTATGTCGCGTGGGCCAAAGCGTACAGACATACCCGTGGAACGGCGGGCGGCTGGACACTCAAATTGAATAGCGCGGCAACGCGTGGACTTGGTGGGAAAGGATGAAGCAAAAACATGTCACAACGCAGGACAGCCTGGGCCGCGCTTTGCTTGGTCATTCTGATGGTGGCGGGGTGCGACTCAGGATCGCCGGGCGCTGCGGCGGGAGACCTTGACAACGGCCTAATGTCGGCCACCCCCAGCGACGCGACAGACTGGGGGCCGGTGCGGGGAGAGGTCGTGATAGGGGACCCTGATGAAAGCGGACCCTACGAGAGCGATCCATACACGATGGCCACAAGCGGCGGCAACGGTCCCGTCTTGGAGGGCGATACGTTGACGATTACAGTGTCGTTCAGCGGCGGATGCGCACCCCACGACTTCACTTTGGTCACTGCTGCCGCCTTCATGGAATCGGATCCTCTCATACTGGACGTATTCCTGAGGCACGATGGTCATGGCGACTCGTGCGAGGCGTACCCGACGGAGCACCATGCCTTTGATCTGGCGCCGATCAGGGCTCTGTACCAGGATGCTTACGGGGAGGATGCGGGGGACGTCGTCTTGCGGATCCGGGACGGCGATATGAACGTTTTGGATGAGATTACCTACGAGTTCAAGAAAACTGTAGTGGATGGAGAATAGTATATGGGTGAAAGCCGCCTCCATCGAATACGCATTCAACCCTGTGGAACCGCCGGCGGCTGAGGGAAGAGGAAAGTGATGATAGTTGATTGGGGGGATTGATTGACGCGGCGTTGAATCTGGCACTCGGGTTCTGCTTAATGGACGGGAAGTTCTGGTTTGTGAGGAGAATAAAGGGACGATGACTGAACGAGCAGATGCGCTTCATGTAGAGCTAGCCGAAAAGTTGCGGGGCATGTTGGATCTGGCGCCGGTGGGCCAAGAGAGCGCCATTCACCACCTGTTCGGCATCCTGTACGCCGACGAAATACGCGGCATAAAGATCTATGAACTGGAATATATCGCTGTGCTTGGGGGGAGCGCAGCCAGCATGGCGAAAGAGATCAGCAAAGGGCGCAGTCTGGCGGCATACGTACAAGTGAAACCAGCGTTTCGCCAGTAGCGTATCTGGCCATAAGCGCGGCCACGCGGTGCTGAGGAGGAGAGGAGGTAGCGACTATGGACGATGCTCAACTAGAAGACGCCCTAAAATCTATGGGGAAGACCTGTTTCGTCAAATACTTTTCCGCCTTTGCCGACGAGTCACTTTCCAACGATGATATTGCCGAGTTGATGTTGCGCAACAAGGAAGGATGGTCGACCATCTTCAGCCGCATTTCAAATGGAAGGCGCATCGTCCGGTCTGGACGTGGGTGGGAGGCTCTAAATCTGATTGCCGGATCAAGAGTCGATGAGGATGTCAGAAAAAAAGCACGGAATCTGAGAGACGGCTTGTCATGACTACGTCGCCGCCTTTATGACCACTCCCAACCGGACGAACCGCACCATGTGGACGGGGGACAACCTGGACATCATGCGCGGCAACATTTTGAGCACTTGAAGCGAAATAGGACGCGTGAGCATGAAGAGGACTGTGACGATCGAGCTGCCGGACGATGTATACCGCCGCCTGTTGCGTGCAGCCGAACGCAACGGGAGGACACCGGCAAAGAAGATAGAACACCTGATCATGAAGCAGTTCGATCGCGACTATTCACAAGCGGAATTTGACAAATTGCGGCGGGAAATAAGGCGAGGTTGCGAGAAAGACTAACCGTCCGGTCAGCTACATGTGCGCGCAAGCGTGTACCCCGCGGGCAACCAGTCGGCAAGCCAACTCGCATACGGCCACGTGGAACAGAGGATCGAGTTGAGCTATGAACAGATCTCTCACATGGATGTCTGCTCCCATGTCTGTTCCACACGTCTCTCTATGGAACTCTTGATGGAATCGGGCTAAAAAGAGGTCCCCGAATCTCGTATGGCGATGATCCTGGCTCCATCTGTGTCGTCGGCTAACTGCTGCGCGATAGCGTGTTCGTATGTAGTCACCAAGAGTTGTCGGGGAGAGCCTCCCCGCGTGGCTGTGGCCAAGGTCGCTGCGACCGCGTGACGCATTTGAGGGTCAAGGTGTTCGAGGGGTTCGTCGAACCATGCAAAGGGAAGGGAAGTTGTAGCACCCATGACGATCAAATGGGTGACGATTCTGGCCCACGTCCGCTCACCACCGCTAAGTGTGTCCCATCCCAGCTCCACATCGCCACGGACCCGCGTGATCGACCCGTCAGGTTTAAAGACAAGGCCGTTATTGGTGAAGAGGTGCTTCCAACGCCCTCGCACTTCGCTCGACAGCGGCTCGATGCGAGATTGGATCACGTGCTCCGCTGCCTCACGCAGCACCTTCGCCCCGGCATGGGCAGCGGCTTCCCGTCGATACGCCAGCCGGAGCTTCTCCTCCTCCTGACGAATCTGATCATCCGAAGCGATCTGGGCCTTTAGCGACTCAAGACGAGACTGCGCTCCGCCAAGCCGCTTATTGTGTTCGTCAAGAGACGCACTTGCTTGCTGGTACCAAGCGGCTGCATCGTCTTGGGTGGGAACATTGTCGACTCCAACGTCGATGCCAGGCGGCTGTAGCGCCTCTAGTTGGGCGAGCAGCCGGGAAACCCCATGTGCATGGGTCTGCCTTGCCCCGCGGGCCTCTTCAAGACGGGTTATCGCCGTCCGCGCATCTTCCCGCTGTGTCCTATGAACAGAAATCGCCGAGGCGCGCTGATGATGAGGAAGTGGACGCATGCAGGTCGGACAGACCGCGTGGTCTCTGTCGAGCAATCTCACTGCCTGTTCGGCAGCGGTGATGACAGAACGTGCGGTGACCGCTCCCTCCGTCATTTCGGCAATCGCGCGTTCCGCGTCCGCCAATTCCGTATGCAGTTCTAAGCTGATCGACTCCTTGTTGTCAGAGGAGACTGCCCGACCGAGATGGTCCTCAATCGCAGCCAAAAGACGAAAGCGTTGCTGTTCATACTGTTCCATTTGGCCCGCGAGCGCGAGGTGGCGTTCGACCAAAGTTCGTTGCGCGGCAGCAGCGTCCCGAACTTGCTTGAGCTCGATGCCTCGTTGGCTAAGATGTTTGATCTCTTCTTCCAGTTCGGCGATTTCACCTTCCAGCGCAGATCGATTCTCCAATCGCTGTTTGGTTGTTGATCGAAGTGCCGCTCGTGCCTTCACGGTTTCTTTAGCAACCGACTCGGCTGTCTCCGCCGCTCTGAGTAGGTGGGAAATTCCGAAAGCGTGATGGAGGTGGCCCTCCAGGTTAAGAGTGTCACTAGCTGCGATGTGGCCCCCACCCAACATCATCGCCAGGCGACCGGCTACGGGGAGTTCTATCCCTAATGCCTGTTCCATTACTGTGCTAGCCAAACTTTCGGTTAGCCTAGCCCCATTCATCACGTACGTCGCCGTAGAGGCACCACGCCGCTTTGCAGTGCGCCTGATGGTAAGTTGGCGTCCGTCGGGGAGTTCGAACTCGACCTGGGCCTCCGCGCTCGCAGCGCCGGCTCGTATGCTGGCCTTCTCGTCGACGCTACTGTGCTGCCCGAACACAGCCCAAGCGAGACCGTACACGAGGGATGTCTTCCCCACCCCATTGGGGGCAACGACAAAGGTCGTGCCAGGATTAAGTTGCAGGTCGAGGTCCTCGTAGGAACGCCAATTGCGGAGACGGAATTGATGTATCATGCGGCCACCCCGACGAGTTTATCTAGGTGGGACCTGTAGATTTCCTCGGACAATTGTCCCAGTTGAGCCTCCTGGACAATAGCAGCAAGCTGCCGAGTTTCCTGATCTCCGAAGTTTCCCCAAGTGACCTGTTTGGCCTCTATTCTGGCCCGGGTCCCGGCGGCAGACACTTCGAGTACTGCCCTACTTGCCAACCCGTAAGGATCCAAGGCCGACTCGGGAGCGGCTGAGGGTTCACGCCGGTCAATACTCAAGGGCTGGAACTCAGGAATCAGGCCCCTTAGCCACACTTCGCATGCCGTTGCAGCGTCGGAAATTGACCGACGTCGACGGGGTGCCCGCACCTCACCCGACGGCGTTTCAATGGCTTCCTGCACGTCGCCTCGATCCACTACCACTGCGGGGGGCCTTTGCCCCGTGGTGGTGTAGAGCACCGCGTGGGAGTCAGGGAAAGCGCTGAAGACCCCGGCGATGTCTCCGGACCTCCTAGTGAGGGCGTAGTCGAGATCCGTCGAATTCGACTCCAGCACGACACGCATACGCATACCCAGGGCCTGGATCACCGAGACAGAAGCCAGCCCTTCTGCAGCCGAAGCGGCGTCGGGTCTGACTGAGGCTCCGGGATCAACCTTGAGCCGTAAATGTTTCTGAATCATTTCATCTAGCTCATTAGTGCGCTCGTTGGTCTGAGATCGCCAGGCCAGGAGTTGCTCGATCGACGGCCTGGACGCATAAGGGTCCACGCCGCGCGCTGCTGTGATCGATCTAATGAAGGCCTCAGCTGCACCACGCTGCTCCTGCGGCAACTCTTCGACCGCGGGAGGCTCGTCGCGATTGCCCTCCAGGTAGTCCAGGAAGGCATCACGGAATTTGCTGAGGACGTCAGACCTGTCAGTCATAAGTTCCTCCTTGTTTCCATTTGTCCTACTTGAACAGTTGGCTTGAACGGGTAATCGGGGTGATCTTCGAGGGAACGCAGAGCGGCACTGTAAATTTGGCCGATCCGCTGGCTGGTCAAACCAAGTCTGTTGGCGACCTCCTTGCGCTTGTAGCCACAATAGTGAATCGCAAAGAATATCTCTCGGTCCCGATCATCGAGAATTTCTCGAGCAAGGTCACGCAATTTGAGCGCATCCTCTATAACGAAGTACTCGGCTTCCAGATCATCACAGTTGTTACGGAGCAATTCAAAAAGCGAAGGCCCCATCTCTCCGTCTGGCCCTTCACTTCCCACATCGCCCGACACGAGCCGCAGTTCGGGCCGATGGTCCGTACCGCGGAGCCCCTTCCCAGAAGCCTCTAATGCGTCAGCAGCCTTGTTACGGGCGATCGTGACCGCCAAGCCCTCCCATGTGTCCTCAAGGCGCTCCGGCGGGAACTCGAGGAGCGCGTGAAATGCTTCGCTGAGAACGTCGTCAGCACTTACTCCAGTCCCCTTCAGAATTCGTTCAACGCCACCTGATCCGTTTGTTTGACTCGCTTCAACCCGTGGGCGGGGTTGTCTAGGATACCTCGGGAAAAGGGTCTTCTGGATCTTGGCGTACATGACGTCGAGGATCCGCTCGAGGCGTTTCCTGTCTTTCAATAGCGGGTGTTCGGAGTCAGACGTGTATTTCCTAGATGACATGTCACTACTAATGTCGAAAATCGCATCAAAAATGAAAATGTGTGCCCGGGCTTTCGCTGAGATGGCAAATTACGACATAAGGAGTAACACACCTCAAAAGGAGAGACTAATGACCGAATCTTCCAACTTCAAACCAAGCCGCCGCCTCATCCCGTTCACCATTGACGGGCAGGCCTTCACGACCGACGACCTCAGCCAGCGTGCCTCGGCGCTTCTTCGTTTAGCAGACTTGGACCCTGCTATCTTCGACCTTGGGGAACTCGTGGGAAAGGAGCACACCCAGACGACGCGCTTCGCCGATGATGAGCTTGTCAACATCGTCAAGGACGCTCGTTTCGTATCAATCCGCCAGAGCGCTCCGGTAGCCTAATGCAGCCGGGTGTTGAAGCGTTTATTCAGAACATGACCGAGCTCGGCTTCGAAACCATACTTGAAGCCGAGCTGGTCATCTGCAGGGTGGTGGCTCTGGACGGGGCATTCGCTGGTAGGCCAGTCGAAACCGGTGTCGCTATCGGAGAGCTTGAACCGTGGCCCCATGTACCTCCGCACTGGCTTCACTTCCCTGGCAGCGTCAAATTCGCGCAGACTAACAGCCAGCCCTCTCCAAAGTCTGGATGGTTGATGCACAGCCGTCAGATAACAGGGTGGAGTGACGCACCCGCTGGAATCGCGTGGGCTAGCCATGTCCGGGCAGTCCTCAGTGAGGCGGTCGCGTGATGCGTCGAACATCGGTAGCAATGACCGGAAAGATCGAGGAGGCGCTCGTCCGGAGGCTTGTTCGCGAAGATGGTCAGGAAGACGTCTGCCTTGCCACTTACCGTCCGTCCACGGGCCTCTCTCGTTTCAGCGCCCTGATTCGCGCGGTCGTCCCGCCTGGGCCTGGAGAGCGGCTGGTCCACGGGAATGCAACCGTTACAGCCGACTACATCTTACGGGGCGCCGAAGCAGCGCAGGAAGATAAGTGCGGCTTGGTCCTTCTTCACAGCCACCCCGGAGCCAGCCACTGGCAGACAATGAGTGCCCCGGACCGTGATTGTGAGGCCAGCTATGCCAATCTCGTCCGCGAAGTCACAGGGCTTCCTCTGGTCGGCATGACCCTCGCTACAGGGGACCGCTCATGGTCTGCTCGTCATTGGGACGTTGGAGTTGGCCGAGCCGTCGACTGCACTCACTCCACGAACGTTCGGGTCATCGGTGGCAAATTCGCGGTAACTTGGAACGACGCAGTTCAACCACCTCCACCGCCCAGCATCCGTCAGACCAGGACCGTAAGTGCGTGGAGCGATCGGGTACAGGCCGATCTCGTCCGGCGGAGAGTCCTTGTGGTCGGGGCAGGTAGTGTCGGACTCGATGTCTTTGTGCGTCTCGCTGCATCCGGGCTCTGCAACCTGACTGTAATGGATTATGACGTCATCGAAGCCCACAACCTGGACCGCCTCATTGGCGCAGAACGCCGCGACGCGCGCCTGAGGAGATCCAAGATCCATGTTGCCTGCCGGGAAGCAATGAGAGCAGCCACTGCGGACAGGTGCAATATCGAGGTTTCCGACCGGTCCATCTGCGAGCCAGAAGGACTACGGCTCGCACTCGATCACGACTTGATTTTTTCGTGCGTTGACCGCCCTTGGCCACGAGCCGTACTCAACTCTCTGGCGTACTCGGACCTCATTCCTGTCATCGATGGTGGCATTGCCATCGATACATTCGATGGCGGAGAGATGCGGAATGCAACCTGGCGCTCCCACGTCGTCAGACCGGGGAGACCGTGCATGAGTTGCAACCGCCAGCTCGACCCGGGCCTGGTCGTCCTCGAGCGACAGGGGCTGCTCGATGATCCCGCTTACATCCAGCGCGCAGGGGAGAGTTTCGGGTCAGTCAATCCGAACGTGGCGCCGCTATCGGTGAACGTTGCGGCAGGCATTCTTGCCCAATACGTCAGCTTCAACGTGGCTCCTGCTGGCTTCGGCGAGCCCGGCCCACTCCAGTATTCGCTCAGCACCCATCATCTCGAGCACCGCCATGACTCGACGAGACCGCACTGTGCCACTGAAGCCGCCGAGGGCGTGGGGGATCAACGCGTCTGTCTCACAGGCCTCCACAAAGACGCGGAACGAAAACGAAAGCTCTCAGATTCGGTAGGACCGAAAGTTCGCCTGTGGCGGTTGATCGACGATCGAATTGATGGAGTAACTACGTGGCTGAACCTACTCGGAGATTGATCTTCAAAGCGTTAGTTCTCAAGCCTGCGAACTCCACACATCCCAGGCCAAGCTCAGTCCCAGGCAATCAACGCGGACGACGGCCGCGGGGCGTATCGCTGCTTGCGTCTGTTACGGTTATTGGTCCGTCGACGTCGCTGTCGGGCCCATCCCAGCTAAGCTAGAATCGGTCTATCCCTCTAGCCAATCGCGTCGCAAATCGCCCGAAAAGCGATCGGCTTCATCCCCGGCTTCGCCGCCGCCTACTACTGGCGCGGCCTGGTGAAATACATTCCGGAACAGTGCGCGGAGGCGAACGCAGATTTAGAGAAGGCGGGCGCCCTTTGGCGCGCGACCGGCGAAACCTTCGAGGTGCAGCTTTACACCTGCAACTAAGCACACTCAGCGCATGATTGGCTGACCAAGCCGAGAGAGGAGGCCACTGGCTGACAGCGGTAGAAGTGTCCAGGCCCAAGCATCCCAATCACATGCGGAACCACCGCATGAGGACAACATCCTCACCCTGGTCAGAGCCGCCGACAAACTGCCAAATTCACCAAGTTGGTTTATTTGCGGGCACTGCTGGCGTAGCCAGACAAAGCAGTTTGCGGTCGTGTAGGCGACACCCCACTCTTTGAGTGCTGGCTGCTGCCTGCTCCAGAGCAACGCATCTCCCGCCAGCCATGCTTGCTCGACCGTCCCTTCATCGTCGCTCAGGTCCGGCAGCCAAGTATCGTCCTGTGTCCAAGAACCGATCTTGATTAAAAGGATCGAACAGGGCCTCGAGGTCAGTACTTACCGGAAAGTTGCCTCGCTCATAGCCCTTATCGTACGATAAGCCGAACGCGGGAGTTTCTGTGAGACCGCGCCGGCCAGGGGCGGGACTCGCCGCTTAACAGAGAGCGGCGACCGGCCCGCTGCGGCAAGCATCAGGGGGAGCAATGCGAGGATGGCGGTTGACGCGGCGCGGAGATTATATCAACAGCGAGCTTGCCAATCGCACGCGGGCGGCGGTTGTGTCGTTGG
>JAPPKT010000186.1 GCA_028819675.1 Caldilineaceae bacterium
TTGTGCCTGCCCTCGCACCCTCCCCAACTGACGGACTCCACCGTACGGCCAGGCCTGGCGCCCGCACTGCGTTTCGCTCAAAGACGGCAAGCAACGCCAGCCGCCGCTGGCACTGATCCCTGCCAGAATGTTCCCACCCCAACTCTGGGATGCACCCGTCGAGGGGGCCAGGGCAAACGCATCTAAGTCAGGATGCCGGAATCGCCCGCGCAGGGCGACCACAAGGGGTACCTACTCGATTCAAGCACCCTTACAAGGACTTGAACCAATTCAATGCCATTTTTCTGGGTCAGGTCAGTCTACGTCGATCCAAGGCAGGGCGCCTCTTTCTTCCTTTTGGACTTCAGTCACGCCTTCTCAGACGTTTCTCCCATCCGATTCTGGCGGCCTCACAAGGTCGGTCCCGGTTCGTTTCAACTGTCATGGGTTCGGGCAGGTCAAGTCGAGTTAAGTAGTGGCAAGTAGTGGTAAGTCGTGGGAATCTCTTTTTTTTTGACTCAAGTGCTTGAGTTCGCAGACGTTTCCTCGCCGTTCTTGATATGTATCGGTAGATGAGGTATGAGCAACTCACAGACTTACAGCGGCCCTCCTTCGACTTCCGACTTTCTTCTGGCGAGAGCCACGGCCCCTAAGGGTCGGAGCACGCGCATCTGAATTCAGAGGCAATTATAGCATATGAACGGCGCCCACAAGGGGACCCCTACCCGAATGAGCCAGGGCCCACGCTTCTAACTCTGAGATAACCTTCTGGAGATTGACCGTTTTACAGCTGGCCCGTTTGCATCCTGCCGCGATGCCGATGTTCGAGCTTCTTTCGTTATGCAGAAGGTTGAGAAGTATTGGGCACAAAGGCGCCTCCCCCACGGGTCAACTGGAAATCCCTGCCAATCCGTGCGAAGAGTATGTCACTCCTCTCTCACTTAAATCCAGTCTCTTTGGACTCGGCGCATTCCATTAGGACGTCGCAAAGGTCAGTGCCTAATCGCACCGTCCCTTCCTTGCCATTTCCATTGCGCGCACTCTGGCCCTGTGTGATAATTTCTGTGGTTGCGTTTGCCCTTCCCTTTTCACACGCATAGGACGAGCTGCGGCGGACCGGCCCTTTCGTCAGCCTCTACGCCCACCACACTGTACGACCATCAGTTCATGTACCTGCGCTTTACTCGATTCCTCCTGCCTCTGGTCCTGACAATCCTCATCTTTGAGTTCGGCGCGCAGAGTATCAACGCAGGGATGGCGCGTATGCCCGACGCCATCCGCGTACTGGCCGCCTTTGGACTGGCCTGGGGTCTGGTTACGTCTCTGTCCAGCCCACTGGCGCAACTTCGCTATGCCGGGATGGTATTGGTGGAGGACAAGCGAGACTTCTGGCGGGGCTTGAACTATGTAAGCGGCCTGGCGCTGATCATGGTGGCGGTACAGTGGCTTCTCGGCGGCACGTCAATCAGCCGCCATCTGCTCGAAGGCCTGCACGCTGTTGACGCGGAGACAAGCGAGCGAGTACGCGTCATGATGTTGTCGCTGCTGCCGATGCCACTGCTGCGAGGTATAACACAACTCGGCATGGGCGTCCTGACCCGCGGCAAGCAGACCGGCAAAATCAGCGTAGCCACAGCTTTGAGCGTTGCCGCCGGACTCGCGGCTGTCGTTGCTCTTCTCCAGGTCGACGCGATTCGAGCCCGGCCCATCTGGCTGCCGATCCTCGTTCTCTACGCGTCAACGCTCACCGAGTCTTTCACAATTGTCTTCTATCTCTGGCGCTTCTTCGGCCGCCTCCCGGACGCGCTCGATCGTCCCCCGATCACCTATGCTGCCTTCTTCCGCTTTACCTGGCCGATTGCGCTCATGAATTTCATGCAGGAATCCAGCCGCCCGCTCATCAACCTGTTCGTCGTGCGGGGCGCTTACGGCGCAGAAGCGATGGCGGCGCTGACCGTGGCTTATACGCTCGGACAGTGGACCTACCGCTGGCTGAACGAGCTGCGCGCGCTCGTACCCCCATTCTACGCCGAGCTGCGATCCTTTCGGCCCTTTCTACGCTACGCCTACTGGTGCGGACTTGCTGCCACCGCCATCTGCCTACTGCTCTTCTGGACACCCCTGCGAACCGTCCTTTTGGAGCAGGTCATCGGAATAACGCCCGCCTTGGCTGAGCTCAGTCGAGTGCCCCTCCAGATCTATACGTTTTTCCCGTTCGTAGTCGTTCATCGCGCCCACTTTCATAGCATCGCCTTTATGGCGCGCGACACTCGACCTATGGCAGTTGGCGCGCCAATGCGTACCGGCGCTATTCTCATCGCCCTGCTGGTCCTGCCGCTGTTAGGAGTACAAGGCGCGACCCTCGGAGTGGCTGCGCTGCTTGCCGGCTTCACCTCCGAGACGGCGACACTCTGGTGGCTTATCCTCGGGAAAAAACAGCTACGCGTCTGGCGCACTCGCCCGGCGGTGTGAGAAAACAGCTGTCCGGCAGGCCCCGCGATCAGGAATAACGGGCCACCGCGTCCATATCCAACTCGATTCCCAGGCCCGGCCCGTCGGGAATCGGCAACATGCCTTCCTCGTCCAGTTGCCAACCGCCGGCTACGATCTCATCGATATAGGGTGAACCGGTCTTGTACTCCACCAGGTCGGTATCGGCGAGCGCCGAGGCCAGTTGCAGGTCGGCAGCAAGCCCCAGGGCAGTATTCCAACCGTGCGGAATCATGCGTACGCCATTCTCTTGCGCCATCCAACCGATGCGGCGCTCCTCACTGATGCCGCCAACTTTGGCGACATCCGGCTGGACGATATCGAAGGCGCCCTGCTGTAGAAAGGGAATGAAGGACTGACGCCGCGTCAGGACCTCGCCGCCGGTAATGGGGACCGTCGTGTTTCGGCGCAGATGGATAAAGTCTTCCAGGTCATCGGGGCGCAGCGGCTCCTCGAACCAGTCCACGCCGTAGTCGGCCAGCATCCCAGCGCAACGCAGCGCCCACGTATAACGGCCCTGCCAGTGGGCGTCGCTGCCGCCGGCGTCCACCATCAACTGGTTGTCGTCCCCGACAACCTCGCGGGCGGTGGCCACGATCTCCTCATCCAGCTCGTCGCTGACGCGGCCGAAGGGACCCCAGCCCATCTTGAAGGCGCGGAAGCCCTGCTCCTTCCACATCTGCAGTTCGTCGCGCAGCGGGGCCGGCTGGTCCATCAGCAGAGAGGCATAGGGCCGGACCCTTTCCCGGTAACGCCCGCCGAGCAGGCGGCCGACCGGCTGTCCCGTGACCTTGCCCAGAATGTCCCACATCGCGATGTCAATTCCGCTGATCGCGTGCGTGATGGTGCCGCCGCGTCCCATCCAAAACGTGTTCTGGTGCAGCCACTCACTCACCCTTTCCGGTTCGATCGCGGATTGACCGATAAGGAGCGGGCGCAGCACCTCCAACGCGGCCAGTACAAGCCCGTCGTTGGTGAAGACGGAACCGTAACCGGTGACGCCTTCATCCGTTTCGACAAAAATAAGCGTGTGGACGCAGTCTTCCTCCTTCAGCTCCTCGCTCCAGCCGCCCTCCGGCGTCGCGCCGCGCAGACCCGTCGCGCGTACCTCTGTGATCTTCATCTCAGCTCCTCGTCGGTGTGTTGTGACTGCCGTTCGAGTTCTGCATAAATGTCGCCGATGCGTACCAGTTCAGCCGCGACGTTGAAGTATCCGGTATACCGGATGGTTTCGGGGCTGACATCATAGTGATAGTGGCCGGCCTGATTCAGGTTATCCATGTGGAAAAAGTGAGTGTGTTCCCCCGAATCCCGCAAGTGCAGGCGCCCGCCGGTGGGGTCCCCCGTCCAGAATACGGCGAAGCATAACAGGTCGGGCCCCATGTGCTCGTAGAACTGAAGAAAATCGGCAATGACTTGCTCGGAATCCGTGTCGTAGTACTGGTGGGCGATGCACTCGTAATCCGGCATGACGTGCGACCGTATCTGACCGGCCTCGATGACAAAGACGCCGCCCATCCCCACCTGCCGGGCTCCGGGAGGCGCGCCCTCCCCGCCAATTTCCGGATGGGCTTGCAGACTCTTGCGCAACGCCTGCGTGAAAGAGCGTTCGTTGCCGGTCCGCCTTTCCACGCTGACCTTGAGCACAGGGCCCGGCCGGCCCTCCGACAGAAAGAGATTGGACAGTCCGCTGTGGCGCGTTGACGCATAGGGCTCAACAATGCACTCCTGCTGCGGCCCAACGCGGGCGACCTTGGACCTGTTGACCCCGCCCGCCTGCAACGTGGCGATCACCTCGCCGCAGTGTCCGTCCAACACGCCCGGAAAGGCCATGCCCGCGCCAAAAACAGTGCCTCCGGCCTGGCCGCAGTCGCTCGCCATCTCCGCCATGTCGAAAGTGACGTGCCGGTATCTGGGATTGTGAGCGTACGGTTCGCCGCCCACCTCCAACAGAACAGTGGACCCGCACAAGCCGGGGCTGGCGCATCCTAGCGCACGCAGGTCGGGGCAATCGACCACTTCAATATCGACACTGGCGTAATTGGCCTGCAATCCTTCCCGAATGACTCGCCTCAATTCTTCCAGGGAAGGTGACCACAACGACGCTCTGCTCATCGCATCTATCATAACTGTCCAGCCTCTTTTCCCTAAGGTCTCGATTCAGGCAAAAGTCAACCAGTCGGAGCAACCAGCTGCTCGGCAAGCTCCAGCGCATCCGCGGGCCAGAAGACTTCAGGCCTGGGCTTACGCACGCCCGGCGTCCCTGCCTGCGGTCGGCAATTCTGAATCGTTTCGATCCACCGTTCGGGGATTGCTTCCCGTCCATAAACAGCACCCAGGAGCGCCCCGCAGATCGCCGCGTTGGTGTCGGTATCACCCCCCTGCATGATTGTGTCAACGATTCCCTCCTCCACACTTTCAGCGTGAAGAAGCTGCCAGAGGGCGTTTGGGAATGCAATGAGTACCCATCCCTGCTGATGGATGAATTCGTCTGGTGGAGATTCAGCAGCTTTGGCAACTGCCTTCCTCAACCGGTTGTCGACGTCCATCTCCTCTGCCCAGCCCTCGATCGCCCTGTACAGGTCACTGGCGTCACATCCAGTTCGCACTGCTTGCGCGATAGCCATCGCGAAGAGCGCGTTGGCCTCCTTGCAGACCCGGTGGATGTGGGTGATGGTGGCGTCCTGCCGCGCCCATTCCGCCACCTGGTCCAACGCATAGTTGGCGCCGAATATTCCCAGGGGACTGATTCGCATCATCGCCCCGTTGGCCTGGCTGCTCGAAATAGGACGGCCTCTCAGGCCGCCGAAAATGGCACTGCCTACGTCGAAGGGATCGGAATCCAACCAGTAAACGTAAGCCTTCTGCACATCATCTCGGTCGAACGTACCATTTGAAGCGAGCGATCGGGCCAGCAGCAGTGCCATCTCTGAATCATCTGTGGGCTGGCCGGCAATTGTATTGAAGGTGCCGCCGTCCGCCATGTCCCGCACACCGTCGGGATATCTGCTGCGTATCCTTTCCGGTGTCTGGAACTCCACCAGGCTCCCAAGAGAGTCCCCGATCAGCTGGCCGAGCAGGCAGCCCTGCGCCCTGGAAAGGACGCCAGAATTGGAATGGCTTCTGTCACTTGTCATCTCGTCTCTCCCCTTAAAAGGATTGTACCATTGTGCCTACACCTGCGAAGCCCACCAGCTGTCCAAATGGCTGTAGTCGACGGTGACCGGATCAACGTCGGCGCGGCATGAGTTCGTAAATTGTGAAATTCCCTTCTTTGGCCCTCTGCACCAACTCCAACTCGCGGGCGGCCAGTTGAGGATGGAAGTTCCTCAACGGCTGCCAGGCAGGCGCGATGATGAACCTGGCGCTCCGCGGTCTCTTCGCGGCATCGTCCGCCAGCGCGACCGGGCTTGCAATCCAGCGCAAAGTGTAGTCTCTTGGATTCTCATACATATAGAATTGAAAGTGCCAACTCAGCGACTGGTGATACAGCACCGCCCCCGCCGGACTTTGACTGTCAAGCCAGGCAGATGCCTCCCGCAGGCCGTCGTACGCGCCGTGATCGCTCCCTATCGGAAATTCCCCCCTGGCCGCCTGCACGCCGACCGGCAGCAAGAGCACAAGCCAGAGCCCGACAACTATCTGTCTCCACAGGCTGGAATCGGACGCCAGTATCCTCGCTCCCAGCCATCCGCAAAGAATGGCAAAAGCCGGCGCGAGCGGCAGGAGATAGCGGTCCCAAACCGGAAGACTGAAAACAGCGTGGATGGCCAGGTACAAGCCGGCCCATCCGCAAAGAAGGACCACAAGCACTGAATTTCGCTTCGACTGCGCAAATCCTGTCCGCGGCACAAAGACCACCGCCAGCACAGTTGCAGCCGTCAGAACTATCCAGACGAAATTACTGGCCGTCAGATACCAGAGCAGGTCGGCGATGCGCACAACGCGGTCCGGCCACGCCTCCACCGAGAGCAGTTCAAGCGCACCATAGTTGCGCACGCCCAGGTCCCAGGGCGAAGGCGCTACGGCCCAACGCAGGCTGTCCCAATACAATATCGGCAGAACGGTAAGGGCCACCCCGCCGGCGACGCGCAGGCCCGCTGTCGCGATCGCCTTGACATTCGGGTTCCCCGCTATCAGGACTGCCAGTGTCAACGGCACAAAAAAGACCCCCTGCTGTTTGGTCATTACCGCCGCGCCCAGGCAAAGTCCAGCCAGGAAAGGGCGCGAGCTCTGTGCAGCGAAGAGCGAACAGACGCCCGCCAGCACCAGCAAAGGATCGGTGAACGCCGTCGGGCTATAGCTGATTGCAAACGGATTCAAAGTGAATACGGTCGCTGCCACCACGCCCGCAGCCGGCGTCCATGCCCGTTTGGCGATCGCGGCGACGACCGGAATCGTGAGTACGCTAATGCCGATATTCAGCAGCCGCGCGCTGGCCTCCGTGGCGCCAAGAGCCTTTAGGCAGTAGGCAAGCAGCCAGATAAACAGCGGTGGTTTATCGATCCAATGTTCGAGAAACCGGGGATCATCGTGGAGAAAGTTCAGCGCCCAGAAACTGTAGAGCGCTTCATCCTGGTGGAAGCGAAAGCGGTCCAGCATGACGAGACGCAGTCCAAATCCTAACAGAATCAGGAAACACAGATAACTCTGATAGCGTGACAGTGCGCCAGGAGTGCTGGGCAACGAAATGCTTCTGAGCGATTGGGCGGCAGTCAGTTTCTCCGCGGCAGTGCGGTGCAACGTAGAATGCACGATTCCGAGGGTGTCGTTCGATCCTGCGGTAATTGGGATGCTGAAGCCTCGCGCCGAGGGGTGCTCAGGGCACCCGCACCGCACATTCTACTCCAAGGCAATTGGGGGTTCAAAAAAGACGAGGGTAAACCAGGGGGCCTTAGCGAACCAGCTGGCATCCTGCGAGCAAATGTCGGAGGGCTATAAGCACTTCCAGCCCAATGCACCGTCCAGATGCCAGAGCCGACCCTACCACATCTTTGCAGTATCAGCCGCTATCTTTACAGATTGCCAATGCCCCTGCCAGTAGCTCATACATGTCCAACGTGTACGGCGAAGGATTGGCCCGCTCATCGAGGCGTGCCCTACTCAGTTCGCCTACGATCGCAAATACGCCGGCTTGAAATAATGTTACTGCCGTTATCTGGGCAGGAGTAAACTCAGATCGGCTACCGTCGCTTGATTTCTCTTCCTCAATTCCTGCATTCCATTTGCCAATAAAACAGTCAGAAAACTCACGCAACAGGGCTGCGTACATTTCTGAACCCTCCGATTCATCCATTTCCGCCAGAACACTTGCAAGGTCGTTCAGGTCGGCTTTGGGGGAAGGCAGCGTCGGGGTCGCTATTTCAGTCTCAGGAACGGAACTCCGTTGGGCCGAAACCAGGGCAGAGTCGCAACGGATTCTGTCCCGGCCGCGAAGGTAGTCATATGTTTCAATGACGAGCAAATGTTCACTTGCTACGTCAGGGACATACCCTGTCATCGTCAGGGTGTCCAGTTCGTGCGAGGCTTCTATCCTGGCCTCCCATAGCGCCTCCGCGTACCAGGAGTGTTCCTCCTCACTGCCTTCGTCTCTCCTAATTGCCCAAACGTCTGATTCCGCATAGCTTGCAATGGAGCCTGAAGTGGGTGCCCTGGCTTCATCACTCTCTGTAAAATGGGCGGTCATCAGGTGGTATCTGAACCTCGTCATCCTCTCAACCTCACCTGCCCAAGGCTCAACGTAACCACTTTCGGAAATCAAGACCATCCAGGAATACTCTATACGATTGTTATTCATTCCCTCTCGATTGAAGGTCAATTCCTCGGGAATGTCTCTGAGATGGAGGACGACAGTCAGCACCTGCCTGTACAGTTCTGATTCCACTTTGACAATATCAATGTAACCGGGCAATTCGTCTGATGGCTCTGTCTCAACCGATTCTCCAATCAACAGGGCTCGTTCATCCGAGATACACGGCCCCGCAGGCTGCGGCGAAATCGGAACACAGGCCGCCGCGAGCAACACGGTCCCGGCGATCAGAACTCTTTGGAACATGGTTTCGCCTTTGAAGTGTTCAGGACGAGCGCCGGACCTAAGTTTCGATCGCACTTCTCGGGGCATCGAAGGCGATCGAAACGTCCCGCATCAACCGGGACGGCACGAGACGCCGGCCCGTCCGTGCAGGGCATCGAACGTCGAGAACGAGATTATCGAACTGTCAGCAATTCCCGGAACCCGACCGACAAGAGTAAGCGTGTCGTCTTCGTGGGAAACGATCAGGCGCGGAATGACGGGCAACTCGAGAAGGTGTGTTTCATTCTTTTCAGGAGAGTGCCTGTTTTTCAACACCATAGTCTGAACAGCAACCTGAAATGGAAGGACCGCGGCCGCTGTGTCTGCCGAGTCACTCCTTGCGGCATGGAAGGCGGCAATCGTGAAATCAGTCGAATCATGTGTGACGATGGAGCCGCCATCAACGTCGATTGAAACAGACCACATGTACTCCATGTGCAGGTCTTCCACGCCTTCTCTGTTGACAGCCATCTCTTCAGGAATCTCCCTGAGATGGAAGACGGCTGTCAGGGTCTCGCCTTCCAGGCTGGAAGCCGCTCCAACATTGTCAATGTAACCCGGAAGAGAGCCCAGAATCGGATCGCTGGCCTTCTGGCCGGGCAACATGTTAAGGTATCCGCCGGCACAATCATCTAGCTTATCTGACGACAGCGCTTGTTCCGTTGCTGCCGGCGGCTCCTCGGGAATTGGCACACAGGCTGTGGCGAACAGCGCGAGCCCAACGAGCAGGAGTTGCTTATTCATGGTGCATCATCATTTCTGACCGACTGTCTTGGAAAGGGCGGTCCACTGTGTGTGTCTCCTTCGCGGGAATGTGGAACCGACGTAATCATTTATGAAATAGTGTAGCCTTCGCTGACTGCGTCTGTCCCCCTGCAATGTACCGATTTCGGGAGATCGTAGGTTCTATTTTGGGAGATTCCTCACTTGAAGTCGTGGTACAGAGTGATACAATTTTTATTAGAGGGTGATGCCAGATTACAGCGTTGTATCTGGCAGTAGACAGCGGAGGATGCTGTGGAACGGAAAATGTTCGGCAAAGTCGTTGCCGCACTGCGAAAGGAGCAAATCGATTTCAACAGCGGCAACAGTTGGAGCCAGGAAAAACTGGCAGAGGAAACCGGGTTGACAACAAGAATCGTGGGCAAGATCGAGCGGGGCAGCCAGGTACGCCTGGACAGAGGGACGCTACAGGACCTGGCGCGGGTCTTCAAACTTACGTCGCTCGAACGCCGCGAATTCTTCGCCATGGCCAGTGAAATCACAGATGAGGCAATCGTGCGCGACGACCTCAACCATCAGGAAGTCTTCGCCCAGGTCTGGGCAACGCTCGGAACGCTCTGCACACCCGCTTTCCTTATGGACTCGTTCGGCGATCTGGTCGGCGCCAACCGCGCCGTCCTCGATTTTCACAGACTCAATTGGTCACAGTTCAATGCTGCAAGGTGTTCCGCCGGCAACGTCAATATCCTTTCACTCCTGCTTGCACCGGATGCGCCGATACGCCGCGTGCTGGGGACCGGTTGGAGTCCAATTGCACTCGCCAACATGCGTCAATGGCGAGTCATGACTCTGCGATACCGCCATACAAGCCGTTTTCGCAACCTGTTTACCGCGCTTTCGGCATACCCCGATTTCCAGATGTTGTGGGCGGCCAGCCGTAGACGCGTCGAAGACGATAACAGTCGCCTGCGTAGTCATTTCTACACGCATGGCATCTATGGGCCGGTGGCCTACACCGTCTTCACCAACATCAGCCTGAGCGCATGCGGCGATCTCTACCTTGCCACCTTTGTGCCCCAGAATCGCGACACTGGGGCTGTATTCCAGAACCTGGCCGACAGAAGCAACCGTCCCCTGGCGCTGACGCCCTGGCCGAATCCCAGTCTCCCCTGCAATGCTTACGCGTAGACGAACACGTTGTCAAGGAAAAAGGACAGCCTGCTTTTGGAGAACCTGCCTGTATTATGGCTGACAGAAAGGGAGAGGCCGATCCGGGGACAGTGGTTGTGAAGTGGGAACGTGAAGAAAAGAGTGGAGGGTGTATCTACTAAGCCATTCTCTGTGTGTGTATTGTGTACGGTCTACCTGGGGGGAATGTACCGTCAGTATTTCCATAGCGGGCTCGCGATGGTCATAGCGGTGGACGTTGGGTATGTATGGGAGTTGCCTCGCCTGTTTTGCCTGCGCTGGCGCATACTTGGAATCTGCCAAGGCGCGGGCCGGGGGGGAAGCCCGGTCGCAGCGGGTCGTCAAGGTCATATTGCCACACACTCGCTGCGGCGGGGGTTG
>JAPPKT010000211.1 GCA_028819675.1 Caldilineaceae bacterium
GCGGCGGCCGTTGGGGCCGGCAATATGACAGGTGACGCTGTGGGCAATGAGATTGGGAATCGAATCTGCGGCTGGAGAGGAGTTACAGAGATTGCCGCCGATGCTGGCGCGTCCTTGAATCTGGGTGCCGCCTATCAGGTGCGTAGAATCGATCAGGGCCGGATAGGCATCGCGGATTGCCTGATTGGCGTTGATTGACTGGCACGCTACCGAAGCGCCAAGGGTCAGGCCATCTTCACTGATAGAAATCGCCATCAGTTCGGGGATTCGCTTCACGTCGACGACAGTGTCCAGTGCAAGGCGCCCTTCCTGAAGCTGAGCAATCAGGTCCGTACCCCCGCTCAGCGGTCGGGCCCTTCCGCCCCCGGCAGCCAGGGCCGAGACAGCCTCGTCCACACTAGTTGGTGCTACAAAATCAAATGCTTGCAAAGAACTACCTCCTCGATGGGTTCGGGTGTTGGAAACTCTATGCGCAGAGTACTAATCGAAGTCCGCTGTGGGCTACGAGGAAATCATTAAATCACAAGGAGCCTACTCCGGTTCAGTTATACCATAAGTTCAATTGAGACAAAAACGGCCACACCGATTCTCACGCAATGCCGGATCGGCTTAATCGCTCTGAATGGAGTATGATACTGCCGACCAGTTTGTCGGCAGCCGCGCCATTTTGTGTTTCGGAATAGCCTGACCGGATGAAACTGCTCTATCTTGCACTCGCCTATTTCCTGGGCCTGGCCGCAGGACAGATTCTTTGGAACCAGGGTTGGTTTGGATGCGGTACAGGCGACCACTATTGGGCCGGCGCCCTGGCCCTTGCTTCCCTCTGTGTTTTGATAGACGCCATTGGCTTCGGCCGCGCCGGAGAGCCGATGCGCTGGCCGGCCGAAGCCGGCTTTTCTCCGCCACGCAGAAGCCCCTCAACCTGGTTCGCCGGCGGGATCGTTCTTGCCGGCATTTGCGGATTCTTGCGCCTCGGCTCGCTCCCGCCCCAGCCTTGCCACGGGCCATCCGATCTGGCCTACTTCAACCTGGACAACAGAGAGAATGTCAGCCGGCTGACAGCCGTGGACGGCTATGTGGCGAGTTATCCAATAATTAGGGACGGACGGCAGCGGCTGGACATCGAAGTGGAATCTCTTGAGGTCGAAGGCGAACGGAAAAAAGCCAGTGGGAGGCTTCGACTTCAGACGGACACCGATTACCGCTTCCGCTTCGGCGAGAGTTTGCGAGTGAGAGGCCAGCTGACGGAGCCACCGATCCTGGAGGACTTTGATTACAGGGCATACCTGGCGCGCAAACAGATTCACAGCCTGATGTTACAGCCGCACGTCGAACCACAGCCGGGGATGCTGCGCGGGGGCGCCCTGCTTCAATTCGTTTATGGGATGCGCGATCGTGGGGAGGGGCTTCTGAACCGTTTGCTGCCGGAGCCGTACGCGGCGCTGGCCAGCGGAATGCTCTTGGGCATTGAAGCCGGCATACCCAGAGACCTGTACGAAAAGTTCAACCTCACGGGGACCAGCCACGTTATTGTGATCAGCGGCAGCAATGTGGCGCTCATCACCGGTGCGCTGATGGCTCTGGGTATTTGGCTGTTTGGGCGACGCGGCGCAGTATGGCCGACTCTAGCCGGGCTTGCCCTGTACACGCTTCTTGTGGGCGGCGACGCCGCGGTCATGCGGGCGGCTCTGATGGGGGGCATGTTTGTCGTCGCGACCGTGCTTGGTCGTCGGAGCACGGCACTGGCAGGCCTGGCAGCGGCGTGCTTGCTGATGACACTGTGGAATCCGCTCATGCTCTGGGACGTGGGCTTTCAGCTGAGCAGTGCGGCCACTCTCGGCCTGATAGTGATGGGCCCCGCCCTTACGGAGAGCTTCACATCATTTTGGAAAAAGGTGGCAGAAGGTATACGGCGGCGGCCATTGTCTGACAGACCCGAGTCGGACTTTCTCAAGCCTAATTCTGTGGGTGACCTGTTACGTGACGGACTGCTGATGACAGTTGCAGCCAGCATTACAACCTTTCCGTTGATCGTGTATTACTTCGGTCGTCTCAGCTTGATCAGTTTGCTCTCGAATCTACTGATTGCACCTGTACAGCCCTGGATACTGATATTCGGCAGCATGGCCCTGGTCGTTGGACTCTCAGGCCTGGAGCAGGTGGCACAGTATTTGCTGTTTGTACCCTACGCGAGTCTATGGTGGACGACGATGATCGTGAACTGGAGCGCGAGTTTTCAATTTGCCAGTGTGAAGGTCAACTGGTTTGGAGGCGGTGCGCTGGCTCTCACCTACGCCGCCATTCTTGGACTGTTCTGGCGTAAGCCGATGTGGGCCTATCTTCGCCTATTCTGGAGCAGGGCCGTCGGCACGATACATCGGCATCACGGCGATACTTCGACAAGCCAGAAGTTAGCTGAGCTTGTCATCGCGAGGCGGACCTGGACTTTCGGCGCGTTGTCCGTGGTCGCCGGAATACTGTGGTGGATCGCCTTGACGCAGCCGGACGGCCAGCTTCACGTGCACTTCCTTGACGTTGGGCAGGGGGACGGCATATTCATCCAGACGCCGAGCGGTCGCCAGCTCTTGATCGATGGAGGCGACGACAGCCAGCAGCTTTTCGCAGAACTAGGTGCGGTGATGCCGTTTTGGGATCGGGAGATCGATTACGCGGTCGTGACCCATCCCGATTGGGACCATATAGGCGGCCAGACCGACCTGCCTGCACGTTTCAGGATCGGTCAGGCGGTTATCAGCGAGAACACAAGAGACAATAAAGATGCCCAACTCTGGCTTGCGGCATTCGGTGCAGCCGATGTAACGGTGACAGGGCTTCGGCAGGGAGGCTGGCTGGATCTCGGTGACGGCGTTGCATTGTGGGCGCTCTGGCCGCCGCCCGAAGAGAAACTGGATGGCCTGGACGCAGGTGATAAGAACGAGCGGTCGCTGGTCCTTAAGCTGGTATACGGTGAGTTCACAGTTCTGCTAACTGGCGATGCCGGTGAGCCCAGCGAGGAACGGCTGCTGCACGGGGGGCAGCCGCTTGCCGCGCACGTTCTCAAGGTAGGACATCACGGGAGCGAGCACAGTAGCAGCAGGGGCTTTGTCGAGGCGGTAGGCCCTAGTGTAGCGATAATTCAGGTGGGTGCTGAGAACCTGTACGGTCACCCGGACCCTGAAGTATTGGAGATACTGGAGGGACGACAGATTCTTCGCAACGACCGGAATGGGCGTATCCACATTTGGAGCGACGGAAAGCTGATGTGGATCGAGACGGAGGAGGGAGTTGATTCCGACCGGTTCTAAAGGAGAGGCAAGAGAACGGAATTCCAAATGTGCGGGAATTGAAGGTCGGCCGGACATCAAGTTCGCATTGCTTGCGTTTTTCGCTATGCATGCTGTCGCCGTTCGCGGTCAGGCATCAAGAGCGTCGTCTGACCTGGCGAGGTAGAGAAGCGTGACCCCAAAGACGACGATCAGACGAAATGCTGACTGACTCCCGTTCCAGACATCGGATTGCCACATCAGGAACCACTCACCGCCGATGGTGATAAAACCTGTAAACCAGAGAATGATTCCCAAAGTCAAGCCTGCGGTTGCAATGCCCTTAGCCTGATTGAAGTCCTGGACTTTATGTCTGGCGCGGAGAAGCCTCGCACCGCCCCACCAGCAGAGCAAGGCAGTTGCAGTCTCAACGAGGATAATGATCCAGTAGAGCAGGTGGTGAAAGGCGGACGAGTTGATCGCCCGCCACATTCCCTGGTTGTCGGGGAAGGTTGTATCCATTGTGAGGACGTGAACCACAAACCAGTAGTTCGAATCGTAGTCGGTAAGGTTGTTGAACACTACAAGCGAGGTATTCAACGCGATGGCCCAGACAAGGGCTATTTTCGAGTATCTCGTAAGCATATCTCCTCCAGACCCATGCAGATTGATGAAAGTCGCCACCCGCGCCTGAACCCGGAGTGGGAAAATGTGTAGAGGACTGCAAGGGTCTCAGTCCGGGCGTAGGTTTGGGCAAATGCTAAATCAGAACCGAGGGCGTTTACCCCTACCGGCGAGTAAGCAGTAGCAGGAAACCCATAGCCTAACTTGCATAAGCGGCATCTCGTTCATGTTTCGAGAGGATGTATTGCGTGGGGGGAGCAACTACGTAAAGACTGCCGGAACCGGCAATCCTGCCAAGTGAGGCTCTGATTCAAAGGGAGTCCGCGTTTGCGAGCTCGGATTCCGGCTCTGTGAGGGCGCGGAGAACAGGGGGCCTAACATTGTTCTAGGACCACATCTTGGCCATCACCTGCGGGCGATTCAGGTAGCCGACCAGGTCTGTCGGGGCGTCCAGGATCAGGTCGGCGTTGCTGAAGTTCTGCGTTGCCCCCATGCCGCAAAGGAGACCAACCTGCACAGCCCCGACTGCTTCGCCGACGCGCAACTGCAGTTCGGTATCGCCGACAACAAGACATGCCTCGGCTGGCAGATTCAACACTTCCAGAACCTTCAAGAGTCCCTCGCTGTTGGGGGAGGGCTTGCGAAGATCGTCTCTGGTGACGACGGCGTCAAACAGGTTGTCGGGCAGTTCGGCGTGTTGGAAGAAGGAGTCCAACTCTTGTCGCGAACGGGAGGTGATCAGCGCCACCTTGTACTGTTGCCGGAGCTCCATCAGCAGTTCGGGCACGCCGTCGCGAAGAGTCTGTGTCTCGGACGGGGGGAAACCGCGCACGCGTTGCATTCGGTTTGTCAACCGGCTGGCGTCGTCGTGCAGCCTGAGCCAGGTGAGAAGGTTAATGATTACTATAGAAGGTCCTTCCATCCAAGCCATAAAGCGGCGGAAGAACTGTTCGCGCCTTTCGCTGGGCCAGAGTCGCTCCAACTTGTCAAAGCGCTGGGCCAGTTCGGTTGCCAGTGACCAGTCGAGATGGGTCAGGGTGCCGTCGAGGTCAAAGACGATACCTTCGATCCAATGTCCGCCGATCAGACCAGGGATCTGGATTTCGTTTTGCCGCTGCAAGGACTCGAAAGGCTCCAGGTCGCGCAGCTTGCGGAAGACATATCCCAGGAGGGCGCGGACGCTGGCGATAGTCGGGGTGATCAGGAGAACGCCCAAGAATCCGAAGACCAGCGCTGCGCTGATGATACCGGTAAAGGTGACTGCGGGATGGAGGCGGACACGGCGCCCCACCAGCCGTGGGATAAGGTATACGCTTTCGACCTGGGTGATGATGACGTACAGGATCAAGACGATGATGGCGAAAGGAATATTGCCAATCGGGAGCCAGGTGGGACCTTGCAGGAGGGCGACAAGCGTGCCGATTGCGCCGCTGATTCCAGGGCCGATGGTGGGTAAAAACTCAAGGATCCCGGCGAGCAGAGCCAGGGCGGCAGCATTGGGCAGGCCGACGATGGACATGATGATCCAGGTCATGAATCCGACCACAAGGCCCAGTACCAGTTGCCCGCGCAAGAAGGCCATCCAGATTTCGCCGAGTTCCTGCGTCATGCGCAGGACATCATCGCGGTACTCAGAGGGCAGAGCGTTCATCACCATGCGCTGCAACTTAATGATGTCTTTGAGCAACCAGAAGCCCAGAACAAGCACGTAGATGGTGGTCAGGACTCCCGTTGTAAAGGTGGCGGCCAAGCCGAGGACACCGGTACCGGCCTGCGACAGTACGTTTTGAATGACGGTACCCAGCTGCAGCAGAAGATCGTCAATATTGAAACTGAATCCGAAGAAGGGCAGGAAGGGTCCTGGGGGGGCCGACTGCATGTCGGTGACCATGGTCTCGAGCAGGACGAGAAGAGATTCGACTGATGAGACCACGCGGGGCACCATGATGATAGGCCCGATGATCAGCAAGAGGATAACCAGCAGGTATACTGCAACGATTGAGGTGGCCCGGCTCCAGCCAGTGCGCTGCTGCACCCAACTCACTGGTTGGTACAGTACAAAGGTCAGCAGGAATGCGATGATCGTCGGCTGAATCATCACGCGGAAGGCGTAGAGGAGTAGCACGGCCAAAAGGCCGAGAAGCGCCGATACCACTATCTTCGTGGTTGTACTCCACCGATTCGTATTCATAACGCTTAGTGATGCAGAC
Source organism: Caldilineaceae bacterium (assembly GCA_028819675.1). Next base: position 6,098 of record JAPPKT010000211.1, read on the forward strand.
GGGTAGACCTCAGGAGCCGCTTGCTGCTCCGCCTCTGGCGGCGAGACTCTCGTCTTGCAGTTCAGATTATCGGAAAATGGTAAATTTCGTCAATGGCCAGTAACGCACCCAGATGCGGCCCCTGATGTAGTCGCGGTGAACCGGCCCAAAGGAGCGGCTGTCGTTGCTATTGACGCGGTTGTCGCCCAGTACGAAGAATGCGTCTTCAGCCAGCGTAACGGGGCCGAAATTGGAACGGAAAGTCACAAGGCCGGGAGCGAGCCGACCGTCTTCTGCAGCGGGGAGGTCCTGGATTCCGAACCGAATGGCTTCCCGGTCCGGTGAAGCCACTTCACGTCCGTCGACCAAAAGGCGTCCCTGCTGAATCTCGACCGTCTGTCCCGGGAGACCCACGACGCGCTTGATAATCAGTGCCGGTGACCCGGGCATATCCAGGACGATAATTTCGTTGTGGCGCGGGGCATGGAAATGGTAGCTTAACTTTTCCATGATCAGCCGCTCTTCCGGCAGAAGGTTGGGCTGCATACTTTGCCCGCGCACGATGGTGGCCTGGGCCAGGAAGAGATGAATGAACGCTGCCAGAAAGATGGCAGGGAAGACGATTTGAGCGAATTCCTTGAGCGCGGCAAATATGGAAGCGGTCGTGGAGACGTTTTGCGAATCAGGGAGGGACTGCCCGGCCGGCGGACTGTCGGAGCCGGTGGATGGAAAGAGCCGGGCCGCGCCGACACGCTGCGGATGATCCGCAGGAGGAGCGGCTGCCTGCCGTTCATGCGCAGGCAGCGCGCTACGAGGGCTGGTTTGCTCCTCCTGGTTTCGAGTCGACATCTTCATCGATCGAATGAGCCTACAAACGGACTCACTGGCGGGGGGCCACCTCTCATCTACGCGGGCGACCCCCGTTTCTCATACTGCGGTCGCGGTCGCGCTCGCGGCGTCCGCCTCTGTCGCGGCCACCGCCGCCGCCGCGGCGCCCACCGCGGTCGCGGTCACGAGCTTCCTCTGCACTCCAACCTTCCAATACAGCTTGCCGGCTCAAGCGGATTTTGCCTGCGGGATCGATGTCGATCACCATGGTTGTGAGTTCATCGCCGACGTTGGCGATTTCCTCCACGTTATTGACCCGGTAGTCGGCCAACTGACTGATATGCACCAACCCGTCCACGCCGGGCAGCAAGTTGACAAATGCACCGTAGGCTTCGACTCTCACCACCTGTCCGGTGTAGATTTTACCTATTTCGACCTCTTCGGTCAGAGATTCAATTTCGCGGCGGGCCTCTTCGGCAGCGAGACCGTTAAGGCCGGAGATAAACACTGAGCCGTCGTCGTCGATATCAATTTTGACCTCGTATCGTTCCTGCAGGGCACGAACTGTCTTGCCGCCCGGACCGATGATCTTGCCGATCTTCTCCGGGTCGACGCTCACCGTCAGGATACGCGGCGCGTAGGGGCTGAGCTCCTCACGGGATTCGGGGAGAACCTCCAACATCTTTTCCATAATGTGAAGGCGCCCCTGGCGGGCCTGTTCCAGCGCGATGCGCAGGACCTCGAAGTCCAGACCTTTGATCTTGAGATCCATCTGCAAGGCAGTGATGCCATGACTGCTGCCGGCGACTTTGAAGTCCATGTCGCCGAGATGATCTTCGACGCCCTGGATATCGGACAACACCACGTAGTCCCCGGAGTCCTGGTCCTGCACCAAGCCCATTGCAATGCCGGAGACGGGAGCATCGATTGGGACGCCGGCGTCCATGAGCGCCAGCGTGCTTCCGCAGACTGAGCCCATGCTGGTCGAGCCGTTACTGCTGACAACTTCGCTCACCAGACGCAGGGTGTAAGGGAAGTCGTCGGGAATAACAGTCTGCAGGGCGCGTTCGGCGAGGGCACCGTGACCGATTTCGCGGCGTTTTGGCCCCCGCATGGGGTAGGCTTCGCCGGTGGAATAGGGAGGGAAGTTGTAGTGATGGATATAGCGCTTTTCTTCTTCGGGCTGCAATGTGTAGAGGCGCTGGGCATCGCCCGGGGTGCCAAGTGTTGCAATTGTAAGGACGTGCGTTTCGCCGCGCATAAAGAAGCCGCTGCCGTGGACACGGGGAATGTTCCCCACCTGAGCCCGGATCGGTCGTACGGTCTGGGGGTCGCGGCCATCGGGTCGGACGCTCTCGTCCAGGATGCGTCTGCGAACTGCGTCCTTGTAGAGGTTGTCCAACGTGTCGTCCACGTCTCCGGCTTCGACCTCTCCTGTTCCGATCGGTTCGGACAGGGCCTCCATGGTTTCGTCGCGGATCGCGGCGAGGCGGGACTTGCGTTCGCCACGGTCCGTTGTCCCGGCCACGGCTGTCACAACCTTGTCACGCGCCAACTGGTTCACCTGTTCGACGGTGTGATCGGCTGCCTTGAAGACGGGATAGTCGGTATGTTTTTCTTTGCCGACGTCTGCCTGCATCTGCTGAATCGTCTGAATCGCCGGCTGCATCGATTCATAGGCCAAACGCAGCCCATCCAGCATGATATCTTCCGGCAGCTCGTTTGCGCCGGCTTCCACCATCAGGATATTGTCGGCCGTACCGGCAACCTGGAGGCCGAGAGTGCTCAACTCCATATCGGAAGCTGTCGGGTTGACAACAAACTCGCCGTCAACATAGGCGACTGAGGCAGCGCCAACGGGCCCATCCCAAGGAATGTCGCTGATAGACAGGGCAGCAGAAGCTGAGATGATCGCCAGTGGGTCGATCAGGTGCTCGTTGTCAGAACTGAGCGCGGTGAGGATGATTTGAACTTCGTTGCGCATACCCTTTGGGAAGAGCGGGCGCAGGGGCCGGTCCACCAGGCGGCAGAGGAGAATGGCCTGTTCGCTGGGCCGCCCTTCACGGCGGAAGAGGTTGCCGGGAATACGTCCGGCGGCGTAGAGTTTTTCTTCAAAATCTACGGTTAAGGGAAAGAAGCCGATTCCCGGCCTCACGCCTCTATCCATCGTGGCAGTAGCGAGGATTACCGTGTCGCCGCATCTGACGGTGACGGCTCCGCCTGCCTGCTGGGCAAGGATACCCGTCTCGATACTGAGCTCTTTGTCGCCCAAGGTCGTCGTGTAGGTATGGGCGCCTTCAAACAATCTCAATTGGTCCATCATTTTTCACCTCGAAGTGAATATTGCGCCGCTCTGCGCAAAGGTAGAGCGGGCAGGTGGGGCCACCGGTTCGTGCTGGTTCCAGAACCGGCAACGCATCCGACGTTGCCGCCACCCGCATACGAATTCGCTGGTCTGAATAGCAGGCGCTGCTACTCGCTGTTCATCATCGCAACGAAATCTCTGAGCACTGTTTCGAGGTGCGGAACTGGAGGACGGATCGAAGCGATCGATCGCGGGCGCGAAGGGCTCAATCGACGATGGCTTCGGTCCATTCTCCAATGCCGGACCTCGGAGGCAGAATCTGCCTGTTACAATGCGCTGAGCACGGTGTGCATCTGCGAGCGGCTGGTGGCAGTATTTCTTTTTCGATTTGTCGCGCCGTCAAGCACGACCTATGTACTGATCCGCCGGGGGCAGGGCACGGCCTACTGCGTAGAGGCTAAGGGGCCGTGACTTGAGAAGGCACCCGGCGAGAGCATCCATGACCGATAGGCAAAGGTATATGCAGCCCGCTCTATCGGCGCCAATTATCGCCGCAGACCAAGCCTCTGAATCAGCTGGCGATAGCGGTTCACATCCTTTCTGGCCAGGTATGCCAAATGGCGGCGGCGTTGACCGACCAACTTCAACAGGCCACGACGTGACCCTTCATCATGCTTGTGAGCCTTCAAGTGGTCGGTCAGGGCATTGATGCGCGTGGTAAGGAGGGCGACCTGCACCTCTGGGGATCCGGTGTCCTGGTCGAAAGTCCGGTACTCCTCAATGATCTTTGTCTTTTCGTCCGTCGAAATACTCATGTGGTACTCCTGAACTCCTTTCCTTTTGGACCAGAGAATCCCGAAAGCGCTGTCCAATTGTAACCATTCTCTGGAGGGCCGCCTGTTGCGATGCGAGAGCCGAATCATCGCTGGAATACCTTGGCGCATGATCCAGCCGGTACTGAATCAGTTTAGCACATGAGCAGACGACTCCCAAACTTTCGCCGTCATGTCACTATACGTAGAACCTCGTTCCGAGGTCGCGTCAGGACCATGAGAATCCGAAGGTGCAACAGAAGTTTGGATAGATTCCGGGTGCAGAGAGACAGGTTCAACAGGTATCCAAGGATCTTTTTCGGGCGCAGATTCGAGAGGGTGACAGGTTGCGAATACGACTGGGAGACCACGGCAAGGCGCCAGGAGAATTGTCGGGGCATTCCAGTGTTGTAGGATTCATGCCAGTTTTGGGGAGGGAACGGCCTGGCGGTGAATCGGCGCCAGCGGTGGCTGGCGCTGTTTACCGTCCTTGGGCGAGACGCATTGCAGGCGCAATGTCTGGCCGTACGGTGGAGTGTGTCGGTTGGGGAAGGTGCGAGGGCAGGCACCAGGCCGGCACCTACGGGGGACCTGATGAAGATGGCGGGACGGGGTCTGGCTGGACACTTTCGATTAGGCACCTGTCACCAATATCGACACCCGGTCGATGAGGCGTGTTGAAGGAGAGGGGGCGTTGGGGGGGGGGGGGCCCCCCCCCAAAGGGGGGGGCAAAAGG